>JAEUJG010000273.1 GCA_016794765.1 Spirochaetaceae bacterium
GTAGGCTTCGAGGGAGGGGCCCAGGTCCTCGTCGACGGGGGAGCCGGCCTTGACCTGGGAAAGGATGGCGGCCTTGGCGCGCTCCGCCTCGTGGTACTGCCCGGCGTAGGGGCCGAGGTCGGCGGCCGCGGCCCGCTTGGCCTTGCCCGCGCGGAACAAGCCCTTCCAGCCGCCCTCCACGCCGAGGGAGGAGAGGAGCTCCCGCTCCAGGCGGGGACGCGTTATGCGATAGGATAAGAGGTGCGAGAGGTAGCTGAAGAGGAGGGCCGCCGAGGGGATGAGGAACCAGAGGAAGTCCGGACCGGTCATGAAGTTGACGAGGCCGAGGAAGAGGGGCACGGCGACGGCGCTGGCGCCGTGCATCGCGAGGGAATCCTTGGCGCGGTTGAGCTTCTTGTAGGTCTCGAGCTGGCCCCGGTCGAGGCTGGGCATCGAGTCCGCCTCCCTCGCCTTCTCGGAGCCGCGGGAGGCCGCCACCGCGGAGCTCAGGAGGCCGATGCCCCAGGCTCCCGAGACGATCGCCGCCCAGAGGAAGCCCGCCGAGGTCGTGAGGTTGATGAACCAGAGGACGCCGTTGACCGCGAGGAAGCTCGAAAGGTTGCCGATGAAGCCGCCGCGCTGTTTTTTCGCGCGTTCGGCGAGGGCGCTCCGGTAGCGTTCGAAATCGGCGACCCGCTCCTCCTCGCCCGGCTTCCAGCTGTCGTTCTCGCGGAGCTTCCTGTCCCACTTGCCCGTCTCGAGCTCCGTCTCGTCGCTCCGCGCCGCGTCCCGGTCCGCGCGGCGCTCCATGCGGCGCTCCAGGCGCTCGCGGTGCCGCTCGATGCGTTCGCGGCGGTCGCCCGGGTCGAAGGAGCGGTCCCCGGCCTCGATGCGGCCGCGGACGTCGGCGCGGGCCATGCCGCGCTCTATGCCGCGGCCGATCTCGCTGACGAGGCCCTCCACGGCGGCGCCGAGGTTCTTGCCGAAGGCGTCCGCGTCGAAGCCGCCGGGGCCGAAGCCGCCGGAGCCCGGCGCGGCCTTGCGGTCCTTGAGGAGGAGGCCCTGGTCGGCCATCGTCGCGATGACCTCCCGCGCCTCCACCCCGTAGTAACCGTAGCGGTCCAGGGCCTCGTCCACCCGGAGGCGGCGGCCGGCGGCCTTGATGTCGAGAAGGATGGACTTGCGGATCTCCGAGAGGAGTTCCCGCGAGGCGTCCACGGAGTAGCCGCGGTCGGCCTCGAGGCCGGGGGCTTCGCCGGGGTCGGCGTCGCCGGCATCGGCGTCGCCGGCCGTCGCGCCCGGAGCGACGGCGCGCGGCGGGGAGGGCGGGGTCGGCGGAACCGCCCGGCCGGCTCCCTGGCCGGCGGGGCCGTGGCCCGCGGCGCCGGACCGCTGGGACGAGCCGGGCGCGCTCGAGGAGGCGTAGCCGCCGGGAAGGTCGGCCGCGGCCCGCTCGGCCGCCTCCGCGTCCGAGTCGGCTTCCGGCCGCGCGGCCTTCCCCTCTCCGAGGTAGGAGCCGGGCTTGTAGCCGGGGCGCGGCTTGTCGCGGTTCGGGTCGAACTCGACGTTCGGGCTCGTGATCTCGTAGGCGTGGATCTCCTTCGTGATGTTCTTGAGGGAGACCTTGCCGAGCTTCTCGGCCCGGAATTCTATCTTGTTGAGGACGAGGTTGTAGACGTCCTGGGAAAAGCAGATGCAGCCGGGGCGCGCGAGGGACTGGAGGCGCGCCGCGATGTTGATGCCCTCGCCGAGGGCGTCGTTCTCGAAGAAGTAGATGTCGCCGAGGTGGACGCCGATGCGCACGAGGAGGGGGAGCTCGGCGTGCTCCTTGTTGTGGGCGTAGAGCTTGTCCTGGATCTCCAGGGCGCTCTGCAGAGCCTCGACGGTGTTCTTGAAGTCGACGAGGAGGGCGTCGCCTATCGTCTTGATCACGGTGCCGTGGTGGCTCGCGACGATCTCGCCGATCAGCTCGTTGTGGAACCGCAGGAGCTCGAGGGTGCCCGCCTCGTCGCTTTCCATCATGCGGGAGAAGCCCGCGATGTCCGTGTACATGATCGCCGCCAGGCGGTAGTCTTTTTGCTCCATGGTACCGAGAAGAATAGGCGAGCCCTCGCGGCCGCGTCAATACAGAGGAAAAGCGACCCGGCGCGAGGGCTAGCGGACCTCGTCGAAGGAGCTTTCGAGGGCGGCGAGGTCGAGGCGGGCGACCTTGAGCCTGAGCCTTTCGTCGAGTCCGCGGCCGGGGCCGAGCTTGAGCTTCGTCTCGAGGCCGAGCTCGGGCAGGTAGACCACGGAGGCGGGGCCCGCCTGGCCGACGATGACGCCCTCGCCCTCCCAGCCAGGGTGGCGGAGGAGGTAGACGATGGCCCAGTGCAGGTCGCTCGCGCGCTCGGCCGCCTTCGTTCCGGACTGGGCCGCCTGGGCCAGGGCGCAGCGGCGCTGCACCTCGTCGGAGGAGAGTGGCTCGCGTCCGGCCAGGATGGCGCGGATCTGCATGTGTCCGAGGAGGTCCTGGTAGCGCCGCAAGGGGCTCGTCGACTGGGCGTAGAACGCGAGGCCGAGGCCCCGGTGCGCGGTCGGCGTGGGGCCGGAAATGCCCGCCCGCATGAGGCGCCTCCGCGCGAACTGCGCGGACAGCTCGTCCCCCCGCGCCTCGGCGCCGGGCTCGGAGGGCGCCTCCTGCCCGTAGAAGGGGAAGGCGAGCTTCCGCTCGAAGGCCCAGCGGGCCGCCGCCTCGCCGGCGAGGAGCATCATCTCGCGGACGATGCCGCTCGAGCGGGTCGCGGGCACGGGGTCGATGCGTATTTCGCCGTCGACGAGGTAGGGCCGCACCTCGGGGATGTCGATCTCGATGGCGCCCTCCGCGAGGCGGCGGGCCGTGCGGAGCTCGGCGAGGCGGGCCAGCGCCGCGAGGGCCGGCGACTCCCCCCGCTCCAGGATGCCGTCCGCCTCGGCGTAATGCGTGCGCCGGACGCGGACCGAGGTGGCGTGGATCTCGACGCCGACGACGCCGGCGGTCTCGTCCAGGCGGATCTGGAAGGAAAGGGCGGGGGAGCGCTCCGCGAGGCCGAGGCCGAAGCGCTCGAGGGCCTCGTCGGGCAGCATGGGGGCGGTGAGTTCGGGAAGATAGAGCGTGGCGCCGCGTCCCAGGGCCTCCTTGTCCGCGGCGGAGTCGGGCAGGATGACGGCGGCGGGGTCGGCGACGTGGACCCAGACCGATTCCCCGTCGAAGCCGATCGCGTCGTCCGGATCGTGGCTCCAGGCGTTGTCGATCGCCCAGGACTCGAGGCCGGTCAGGTCGAGGCGCTCGGGACCAGGGGCCTCGGGGCCGAGCTCGAGGCGCGGGGCCGAAAGGGCGCAGCCGGCGCGGCTCCCGTGGGGATTGACGGCGTCCGTCCAGCGGCCCGCGCGGAGGAGGAAGGCCTGGGCCGCCTCGGGCTCCTCGGCGAGGCCGATTTCCCCGGCGACCTTGCACTTCTGGCTGCGGCCGAGGGCCAGGGCCTCGATTTCCGCCAGGAAGCGCTCGTCGCCGGGAAGGAAGGCCGCTTCGGCCGCGTCGGGCTTGCGGCCGCGCGCCTTCTTGGCGCGTTCGACGAAGGCGGCTCGCTCGGCGGCCTCGCTTTCCTTTTTGGCGCGGCGCTCCGTCTCCTTGGCGAGCTCGGCGTCGCTCAAGGGCTGGAGGCCGCCCTCCGTCTGGCGGAAGCGGAGGCCTTCGAGCCCTTCCTTCCAGCAGGCGAGGAGCTCGGCGGGACCGGCGGAACCGAAGACGAGCTCGGCGAGCTCGCCGAGGGGGAGGGCGAGGCCCGATTCGGCCATCGCGCGGGCCGTCTCGAAGTCGCCGCCCTGGGCCGGCGCGGGGATCGCCGTGACCGGACCCGGGTGGAGGAGCTCGAGATCCTTGTCCCGCACCTTGACCGTCTGGCCGTCCTCGAGCTTGATCTCAAGGCGGTCCTTGCCGACCTCGAGGACGAGGGCGGGGCGGTTTTTATAGAGGGCGAGGGACTTGGCGGCGATCATGGAGGCTCCTCGGGGCGCTTTTCGGGGCGAATTTCACGGTCCGGGCGAGTATATCCCGCGCCGCCGGCTTTCAGGAAGAGGCAAAGCCCGATAGGGCGTTGCCAAGGCCGCCCCGAGATGCTATGCTTGATGGCGGCGCTCGCCACGGCGCCGCTCCCTGTTTAGGAGGAAATAACCATGGTCGCTTTGATAGTCGGTGTCGTCTTCCTGGCTTTCGCCGTATTCGCCTGCGTTCCCGGCCCGCTGGGCTGGTGGATGGACGTGCTCGCCTTCCTGCGGGGCTCCCTCCCGGTATTGGCGCTGTTCGTCGGCCTCATCGCCGTGTTCATCGGCATCGCCGACCTGAAGGATCGCGTCGAGGCGAAGAAGGAAGAAGAGGAAGAGGCCAAGGAAGCCGCCGCCAAGAAGGAAGAGAAGTAAGTACCGACGGCTGCTCGCGTCGCCGTCTTGACAGGATTTCGCATATATGGGAATATGCTGCCCACGCGAAATCCGCACTATACCATGCGAAGGTGAAGGTATACATACATGAAGACCGTTTTCGTCACGCCGGATGATGCCCAGCGCTCCTGGTACGTGATCGACGCGGAGGGCAAGCCCCTCGGTCGCGTCGCCGCCAAGGTTGCCTCTATGGTCCGCGGCAAGAACAAGCCGACCTACGAGCCCTCCCAGGAAACTGGGGATTTCGTCGTCGTCATCAACGCTGACAAGGTGGCCGTTTCCGGCCGCAAGCGCCAGAACAAGATGTACTACCACCACACCGGCTTTCCGGGCGGACTCAAGGACTACACGTTCAAGCAGCTCATCGACCGTCACCCGACCGAGCCCCTCGAGCGCGCCGTGTACGGCATGCTTCCGAAGGGACCCCTCGGCCGCAAGCTGTACAAGAACGTGAAGTTCTACGCCGGTTCGAACCACCCGCACGCGGCCCAGCAGCCGACCGCCATCGAACTCTGATAAGGGGATAGGGATGATCAGGAATCTCGGCATCGGTACCGGTCGGCGCAAGTGCGCCGTCGCCCGCGTGTTCCTTCGCGAGGGCACCGGCAAGGTCGTCGTCAACGGCCAGGAGCTCGACAAGTACTTCAAGATCGGGGAGCTCGTCACCATCGTTCGCCAGCCGCTCATGGTTACGGCCTCCGAGAACAAGTACGACGTCCTCATCACCGTCCTCGGCGGCGGACCCAACGGCCAGGCCGGAGCCTGCCGCCACGGCGTGGCGCGCGCTCTCTCCCAGGTCGACCCGGCCAACCACGCGGCCCTCAAGGCCAACGGCTTCCTTACCCGCGACCCGCGAATGGTCGAGCGCAAGAAGTACGGCCAGGCCGGAGCCCGCAGGCGCTTCCAGTTCTCCAAGCGCTAAACTTTGCTCATCGACTCCGTCGAGAGGGGAGCCTCCGGCACCGCGAAGATCGCGGCCGGGGGCTTTTCCTTTTTGCTTCGGCTGTCCTATCTCGCGGAGCTCGGGCTCGATCCGGCGGCCCTGGCGAAGGGCCGCGAACTCGACGAGACGGAGGCCGGGCTGCTTTCGCTCGCCGCGGACGCGACCGAAGCCGAGCGGCAGGCCGTCGCCCTGCTGGCGCGGGCGGAGCAGACCCGGGCGGGGCTCTTCGCCAAGCTCGAAAAAAAAGGCCGCTCGCGCCGCGCCGCCTCGCTCGCCCTCGACCGCCTCGCGGGGGAGGGCCTTCTCGACGACCGCCGCTTCGCCGAGGCCTGGCTGCGGTCCCGCCTCGGCCGGCTCGCCTCGCGCGCCGCGGAAGGGCCGCTGCGACTCTCGCAGGGCCTCCGCGCCCGCGGCGTGGACGAGGAGACGGCCCGGGCCGCCCTCGCTTCCGTCCTCGGCCCGGACGAACGAAAGCTTGCCTTGGCCAAGGCTGCCTCGCGGGAATCGGCCAAGTTGGGCTCCGACCGCGAGGCGCTCGGCCGGCGGCTCCGCGCCCTGGGCTTCAAGTCGGGGGAGATCCGCTCGTTTTTCGAGGAAGAGGGCCCTGGGGACTGATCGCTCCATTGCCCGACTTCTTCACTTGACATTAACTGGCATTCATTGCACAATAATGCGAATTATGAAGTTTCGGAGGAGTTCTTCGCATGGATGACGATATCCTCACGATCGAAGAAGTAGCGAGATATCTCAGGGTTTCCGAGCGCACGGTCTACGATTGGGCCCAGAAGGGTGAAATCCCCTCCGGCAAGATCGGCACGGTGTGGCGCTTCAAGAAGAGCGAGATAGAACGCTGGGTCAACGAGCGGCTGTCCTCCAACAGGCCGGCGAGCGCCTTCAGCGTCGTCCAGATCCAGAACATCCTCTCGCCCGACCGCATCCTCTTCCTGGACCACGCGAAGAAGCGCGACGCACTCGTCGCCCTCTCCGAGAACCTCGCCAGCGCGCCCCAGATCAAGAGCCGCCAGGAACTCGTCTCCGAGATCCTGCGCCGCGAGGAGCTCATGAGCACGGCCATCGGCCGCGGCATCGCGATTCCCCACGTGCGGCTGTCCTCCGTGACCGACCTCGTGGTCTCCGTCGGCCTGTCGAAGTGCGACATCATCGACTTCCAGAGCCTCGACGACGTGCCCGTGCGCCTCCTTTTCATGATCGCGGCGGCCTACAACCAGCACGCTTACTACCTGCAGACCCTGTCCTTCTTCAGCTCCAAGCTCAAGTCGGGCGACCTCAGGACCTCCCTCCTCGCGGCGACCACGCCCGAGCAGGTCTACGAACTCCTCGTGAAACAGGACGACCAGTAGGGCTCTTCCAACTGGACAAGGCATTCTCATCCTGAACCGGCCCCGTCGAGCGACGGGGCCGGTTCATTTGCCGCTGGCCGCGTGACTCTCCTTGACAATCGCCTTCCGGGATCTAGGCTTTACGAAGGAGGGACGGGGAAGTCCCGCACAATCGGTACACGCCGAGGAGCATCACGATGCGCCACGATTCCACTAGGCTCCGTTCAACCGAAGCGGTCGCTTCGCTCCGGATCTTGCTGATTCTCGTCATCATCCTGCCCTGCGGTTCTTGCGCATCGCCCCGCCAGCCCATCCGAATAGGTGTCAACCCTTGGCCTCCCTGCGAATTGTGGTATGTCGCCGAGGCGCAAGGGATGTTCGGCAACCTCGATGTCGACATCGTACGGTTCTCGACCTGGACGGACAACATGAAGGCCCTGCCGCTCGGCAACATCGACATCACCCATTCGTCCTATTTCAACGCCCTCGTCTACCACTCAAAGGGGGCCGGAGGCAAGATAGTCCTCAAGAGTGACACCATCGTCGGCGGCGACGGGCTCGCGGCCAGGCCGGGCCTTGAACTCGCGGACCTGCGGGGGAAGAAGATCGCCGTCGAGCTTGAGACGGATGAACATTTCCTACTCTACAAGGCGCTCGCTTCCGTCGGAATCCCCGAATCGGCGGTTTTCATCGTGCCCTCGGCGTCGATTGACGCGGCCCGCATGTTGGGCCGAGGCGAGGTCGACGCCTGCTTCACGTATGAACCCTATCTGTCCGAAGCAGCCGACGCTTCGGGAGGAAGGATCCTTTTTTCAACCAGGGACGTCCCCGATACTATGATCGATGTCCTTGTCGCGTCCGGATCGCTGGTAGAGAAGCGCTCGGATGACGTGAAGGCGCTCCTGGAGGCCTATGTGTCCGCCCGGAGATGGGTCGAGGACCATCCCGCGGAGGCTTTCAGGCTGATGGCCGGGAAGGAGAAGATGCCGCCCGCCGATTTTGAGTTGTTCTTCCGATCCTTCACCTTCTTTGAGCCCGAAGACGCCAAGCTCTCCGACGTGGGATTCCTCGCGCGGCTTGACGAGATGAACGAGTTCCTCGCGGCGCATGGTTTCATCCCCGCCGAACAGGCGGCGAGGGATGCGGTCTGGTTGGATGAAGCCACGTACTAGGCCGGCGGGGGCGATTCCGCTCTTTCCTTTCGGCGCGGGGACGATTGGGTTCCGTTTCGCCATTTCGCTCATCCTGCTAAATGTGTTGGCATTCGCCCTCTCCTTCGTCGGCGCGCGCCAGCGCATCCCCGGACTCATCTACGAGGATGTCCACGATCGAGCTTCGCTCGTCCTGTCAACGATGGCATCCACCGTGACGCCCCTGGCGCGTGAGGAGCGATGGGGGGATGTCCAGCGGCTCCTGGAGAATGTCGCTTCGAGCAGGCTCATCAAGGGTATACGCATCCTCGGCGTGCCGGGCGGTGTGGTGATCGCGTCGTCGGATCCGCTCGAGGTCGGGGGCCGCCTCGTTTCCGCGCTTGTCGTCCGCTTGGAGGAGCGGCGTTCCTTCATAGAGGAGAGTCCGCCTTCCGCGATCCTTTCCGGCTATGAGGCGGCGGTTCCGCTCGTTGGCGGGGTGTTCGACGCGTCCCGCTCCAGCGGCGTCGCCGCGGCGATCGTGTACACCGCCGACATGAAGGCGGAGCTGGCGCGGATGGCGTCGACCACGGAGTCGCTCGTTTATCAAGCGGTGTTCGGGATCGGATTGACATTGGTGAGTTCCCTCCTTCTCATGCGGCTTCTCGTCGCGGCCCCGCTCGGCCGCATCGCCGATGCGGCTGAACGCGCCGCCTCGGGTCGCTACGACGCGCGCCTTTCCCCCGCGGAGAGGGGCGAGTTCAGGATCGTCGTCCACGCCTTCAACCGGCTCATGGACGAGATCCAGGCGAAGACCGCGGAACTCGAATCCGCCAACGCGGGCCTCGAGACCAAGGTCGCCGAGCGCACGCGTTCGCTCGAGGAAGCGAACGCCGAACTCGCCGAGGCGCGGGACCGCCTCGTGACGCAGGAAAAATCGGCTCTCGCTGGCCGCTTTGCCGCTGGCATCGCCCACGAGATCAACACGCCGCTCGGCTACGTCAAGAGCGGCCTCGCGACGCTTGGCGGCTATCTCGAGTCGCTCGGCGCGAACGGGAGCGCGGGCGCGTCCAAGGAAGCCGCGTGGATGATCGAAGACGGGCGGTCGATCGTCGCCGAGGCGGAAGAGGGACTCTCCCGGATCGCCGTGATCGTCCTGGCCCTGCGGGAGCTCATCGAACCATCGGTTCCGGAACGGGGCATCCACGCCGCGGCCGAGGTCGTCGACGCCGCGCTGGCCGGGTTCGGGCCGCTTCCGAAGGCGCTTACCATCTCGGTCGAGTCGACCGGGACGCAACTCGTCGAAGTGTCCCTGGCCGAGACGGCCAAGGCCTTGTCGAACGTCATCCGCAACGCCGTGGACGCATCTTCTCCCGGGGGGCGGATCGTCATCGAGTGCGCCGGGACCGGCGATGGCGCCCGTATTTCCGTTTTGGATGGTGGACCGGGAATACCGGCCCTGGACATCGAACGCGTCTTCGACCCCTTCTTCACCACCAAGGAACCCGGCAAGGGCGTCGGTCTCGGGCTCTGCCTGGCCCGAAGCGCCATCGAACGGCAAGGGGGTAGGATCCACGCGGGCAACAGGGAGGCGGGCGGGGCGAGCTTTGTCATCTTCCTGCCGGGAGCCGCGGCCGAACCTGCTCCGGAGGAGCGAGCGCGGTGAACCACCAAGGACTCGACGCGATCAACGTGCGGTTCCCGCAGTTCCGGGCCGTCTTCACGCCTCCAGATCCCGGCGCGTCCGAAGTGGTGCTTTCCATTTCAGGGGATGTGGCCGACGAAGGGGCCGCTTGCCTGTTCAAGGAGATCGAAGCCGCCATCCTTTCGCGGCCGATGCTGGTTTCCCTGGTCGTCGATCTTTCGGAGCTTCGCTACGCGTCATCCACGGCGATAGGCGGTTTGATGAGCCTGTATGGCCTCGCCCTTCGAAAGGAAATCTCCTTTTGCGTGGCCAATCCATCCAAGCAACTAGTGAGCCTTTTCTCCCTCTTGGGTTTGAGCTCATTCCTGCCGATGGCCCCGCGAGGGTCCCCATGAGCGGATCAAGGTCGGGCGATCGAAGGAGCGCGGCGCGCGGCGATTTCATCCTCTTTGAAAGCCTCAAATTGCAGAACGCCCTGATACCCTGCCTCGCCAAGCGGCAGGACGAGGAAGTTTTCCGTTCCCTCGCGGGGGCGCTCGGGCGTTGCTTCCCCCTGCTGCGGGGCATCGCCGGATGGGCCGACTCCTGGGGGCAATACTCCATTGTTTCCGATCACTCCGGTGAAAAAACCAGCCTTATGGGATCCGACTGGGATAAGCTGCCCGGCTCCGACGGTTGGAGCCGTGAACCGGTCGCGATCAGTCTTCCTTCCTCCGCCGGTGCGCCGTCGGTCACGTCCTTCGTCATCCCCTTCCGCGACGGCGCCGCGGTCGTCGGTTTCCTGGGCCTCGAGGCGGCCGCCGCCGCGCCCGGCGAAGCGCCGGATGACGTGACCGTGGCCATCCTGTCCGGCGCGATCGCGCCGCTCTCCGCCCTCCTTCTCGAGCGCATCCGCGAGAGTCGCCTCGAATCAATGAGGGAGATGACCGCCACCGCGCTCCAGCGAAGCGAGCGGCGATTCTTCGATTTCATCGAGGGGTCCCACGACATGATCTACATCGCCGACGGCCAGGACGTCATTGCCCTGGTGAACCGGGCCGGCGAGGAGCTTTTGGGGCGGCCGAAGCGGGAGATACTAGGCCGGCATTTTAGCGAATTTTGCCATTTTGGGGTCGACCGGGCTTTCTTCCTCGACAAGCTCCACCACGACGGCTTCGCGCGGGATTTCGAGGAAACCTTGACGCGGGCCGACGCCGAGGCTGTTTTCGTCTCGGAATCCGCCTCCGCCCAGCGACGTCCCGACGGAAGCCTCGTGGAGATCCACGGCATCATCCGGGACATCACCGAACGCTTGCAAAGCCAGAAGGCGCTCTGGGAATCCAATCTCGAGCTCGCCGCGGCCAACAGCGAACTCAAGCGCACCCAGCTCGCGATGGTGCAACAGGAGAAACTCGCTTCAATCGGCCAGCTCGCGGCGGGCATCGCCCACGAGATCAACAATCCTCTCGGCTTCCTCATCTCCGATTTTCGCGCGCTCGGCGACGCGGCTACCTCCCTGGCGGCGACTCTCCCGGGGGAGTCCGAGGGCCATCCGGGCGGTCCGTTGGGGGACCTGATTTCCGAGCTGCCGGTGATCATCGCCGAGATGGATGACGGCTTCCGGCGGATCAAAGAGATAGTCGTCAACCTCCGGACCTTCGCGCGGAGCGATCGTGACGGCGCTTTCAGCCGTTACGACCTCGACGACGGGCTTCGCCGGGCCTTGGTCATCGCCCGAAACGAAATCAAGTATGTGGCGGAGGTCGTACTAAACTTGGGCGCTCCCGGGGAGATCGAGGCGAACGCCAGGGAGATCGACCAGGTTTTGCTCAATCTCCTCGTCAACGCCGCCCAGGCCATCGGCGGCGAAAACCGGGGCGTGCCGGGACGAATCACCGTTTCAAGCGGACTCGCGGAAGGCCTGGCCTGGGTCGAGATCGCCGATGACGGCCCCGGTGTTCCGATCGAGTCGGCGACGCGTATTTTCGAGCCGTTCTTCACGACCAAGGATGTCGGCAAGGGAACGGGGCTTGGACTCTCGATCAGCTACGACATCGTAGCGAGGAAACACGGCGGAACACTGAGCCTTTTGAATCCCGGGACCGCGGGAGCCGTGTTTCGCGTCGAACTTCCCGCGGCGAAAGGACTGAAGGATGGAGACGCGGCAACCTGAGGGGCTCGTGCTGCTCGTGGATGACGAACCGAACATACTCTCGGCTCTCAGGCGGGAGCTTCAAGCCTGGGCGGCCGTCCGTGGCCTCGCTTGTCAGCCCTTCTCGGCGGCGAGCGAAGCCCTCTCCTTCCTTGAAACCGAGGCCGGGCGGGTGGCCATCATCATCTCGGATCTCCGCATGCCCGGAATGAAGGGCTCGGATTTCCTGCTCGCGGTCAAGGCTCGCTGGCCGGACATCCCCACCATCCTGCTTTCGGGCTTCTCCGAAGCCGAAGAGCTGATGAAGGCGGTGAAGGCGGGCATTTTCAGCTATGTCCTCAAGCCTTGGGACGCTGACTACCTAAGGACGGAAATCGCGAAAGCCCTGGAACTCCGATCCGCGAGGGACGCCAATCGAGCCTACGAGAAACTGCTCGCTGATGAGCTCGGGTGGGCCGGACAGTTTCAGCGCGCCTTCCTCAGGCCTTCCTGTCCCGCTCCCGAGGGGATGGAGTTTCAGGTCTCATGGCGGCCGCTCGAGTCCCTGCAGTGCGGAGGCGACTACTACGACCTGATCGATCTCGGCGGGCGACGTTACCTTGCCATGATCGGCGATGTCGCCGGCCACGGCATCAAGGCCGCCTTCGTCACTGGTTTTCTCAAGGTGATGATTTATTCCGAGTACGTCCTTTCCCGCCGCGGCTCCGCCTTTTCCCCCGCCGCCCTTCTCGGGTGGCTGAATGACCGGGTCGCCTTCGAATTCCGGCAGTCGGCCGAGCTGCTCATCACCCTGTTCTGCGCCGTCGTCGATCTCGGAGCGATGCGGTTGATATACGCGAACGCAGGCCACAACACACCTATCCTGCTGCGGAACGGAGAGGCCCTTTCGCTCCGCACGTCGGGCCCGGCCTTGGGATTCACGTCGCCCTTGGACTTCGAAGAGGCCGAAAGCCCGCTTGCCGCCGGGGATTGCCTCATGCTCTACACCGACGGGCTGGTCGAATCGCCCGGGCCCGGGCGCAACCTTGACGCCGGCTCCCTCGCTCTCCGCGTGCCCTACGGGCCGGAATTCGCCTTCCGAATCGTCGCCGAAAGCCTGAAATTGTCCGGAACCGCCGGCTTCACGGACGATGTCACCGTCGCGGCATTGCGGCTCTAGCGAATCCCGCCGCGCTCCCGAACCGTCGGTCGGTCGCGGGTCCGGCCTGAAGACCGTCGGGTTCCCGGGCAGGACTCGGCCTTGCGAGCGGGTGCCCGCGCGTGCTACAGTTTGGCGTCATCCTTACAGAATAAGAAGGACCGCTTCGTGTTCCTGAAAAGCCTCGAAATATTCGGCTTCAAGTCCTTCGCGGACCGCAGCCGCATCGAATTCGCCGACGGCATCTCCGCCCTTCTCGGCCCCAACGGCTGCGGCAAGTCCAACGTCGTCGACGCCATCAAGTGGGTCGTCGGCGAGCAGTCGGCCAAGAGCCTCCGCGCGGAAAGCATGGGCGACATCATCTTCAACGGCACCGAGGCCCGCAAGGCCCTCGGCGTCGCCGAGGTCACCGTCACCATCTCCAACGAAACCGGCCTCCTCCCCCTCGACGTGCCCGAGGTCGCGATCAAGCGCCGCCTCTACCGCTCCGGCGAGGGCGAATACTTCATCAACGGCAAGCTCGCCAAGCTCAAGGAAGTGCGCGAGCTCTTCTGGGACACGGGCATCGGCAAGAGCGCCTACTCCGTCATGGAGCAGGGCAAGATCGACCAGATCCTCTCCTCCAAGCCCGAGGAGCGCCGCTACCTCTTCGAGGAGGCGGCCGGCATCACCAAGCACAAGGTCCGCTCCCGCGAGGCCGAGCAGAAGCTCGAACGCACCGAGGAGAACATGCGCCAGGTCGCCGGCATCCTCGGCGAGGTGAAGCGCAGCCACGACAGCCTCAAGACCCAGGCCGACAAGACCCTCAAGTACCGCGCCATCCGCGAGGAGGTCTTCACCGCCGAACTCGACCTCCACCTCCTCAGGCTCCGGCAGTTCGTCCAGGAAAAGGACCGGCGCGACGAGGAGATCCTCGGCAAGACCAAGGCCCGCGACCAGGTGAAGGCCGAGATCGACGGCATCAACCTCTCCCTCGAGGAGAACCTCGACATCGTCAACGACATGGAGGCCAAGCTCGTAGAACACCAGAAGACGGTGTACGGCCTGGCCGTCGAGAAGGTGGGCAAGGAGAAGCAGCGGAAGCTCCTCGCCGAGCGCGTCGGGGAGGCCAAGGGCAAGATCGACCAGGCCAAGCTCCGCGCCAAGGGCGTCCGCGAGCGGCTCGAGTCCCTGCGCGAGGACGAGGCGGAGAAGGAGGGCGAGCTTTCCTCCCTCAAGTCCCGCCTCCGCGAGATCGAAAAGAACGTCCTCGAGTTCGAGGCGAACATCAAGAACGCCGAGACGCGCATCCGGGAGAACGAGGCCGCCGCGGCCAAGGCGGAGGGCGAGATCCTCGGCTTCGAGAAGGACCGCTCCGGCGCCCGCGAGCGCCTCGACGCGATCACCGAGGACATCGTCGCCGAGCTCGACGCGCGGCTCAAGGAGTCGGGCTATTCGAGCCAGGAGCGCCGGCAGGCGGAGGAGGCGATCGACGCCATCATCGCCGCCCTCGTCGCCCGCCTCGAGGGCAAGGCCGCGATCTTCGACGACCTCGCCAAGCTGAACGACCTCGCGAGCGAGGGCGTCCGCGCCCGCATCGCCAAGGCCCGCGAGGACCTCCTCGAGTCGGCCGCCAAGGCCGCGGAGCTCCGCTCGCGGTACGAGGGCTACAAGCGCACGACGCCCGCCTTCATCGACGAGTTCCTCTCCCCCGAGGGCATCATCACCAAGAAGCGCGCGATCGACCGCGAGATCGGCGCCATCGACGAGGGCGTGGCCGCGCGGAGGGAGCGCATCCTCTCCCTCCGCGCGGAGAACCGGTCCCTCGGCGAGAAGGTGGACGAGTACCGCCGAACGCTGGAGGAGCTCCGCGGGAACCGCATCCGCATGCAGACCCAGGCGACCGCGGCCGAGGAGGCCCTGGCCATGCTCCGCCGCGAGATCGCGGGGCAGGAGGGCTACCTCAAGGAGCTCGAGAACGAGGTCTACCTGGAGGAGAAGCGCCTCGGCGAGTCCGAGGAGGAGCTTTCCGACATCGACGAGGAGCTGGCGGTGATCGAGCGGCGCGGCAAGGAGCTCACGGCCGAGCTCGAGCGCCTGGAGCGCGAGATCGCGGTGAAGAACTCCGACCTCGGCAAGCGGCAGGAGGAGCTCAAGAAGCGGATGGAGCGCCTGGCGGCGCTGCAAACCGAGCTCGAGCGGCTCCACCTCGGGCTCGCGCAGACCGAGACCGAGATCCGCAACGTCAAGGAGAATTTCCAGGAGCAGTATTCGCGCGACCTCATGGAGTTCGAGACGCGCATGTTCGAGATCCGCACCCCGGTGGCGGAGCTCCGCGAGGCGCTCTCGGCGCTCAAGGCCAAGCTCAAGGACCTCGGGTCCGTGAACCTCATGGCCCCCGAGGAGTACGCCGAGGTCAAGGAGCGCTACGACTTCCTCTCCGGCCAGATGGCCGACCTCGAGGCCGCCAAGGCGGACCTGAAGCGCATAACGGACGAGATCCGCAACGAGAGCGCCGAGCTCTTCCTCGAGACCTACAACAAGATCAAGAAGAACTTCCACAACATGTTCCGGCGGCTCTTCGGCGGCGGCCGCGGCGAGCTCAGGCTCGTCGATCCGGACCACGTCCTCGAGTCCGGCATCGAGATCTACGCCCAGCCGCCCGGAAAGAAGCTCGAGGCGATCTCCCTCCTCTCCGGCGGCGAAAAGACGCTGACGGCCATCGCGATGCTCTTCGCCACCTACATGGTCAGGCCCTCTCCCTTCTGCTTCCTCGACGAGATCGACGCGGCCCTGGACGAGCAGAACGTCATCCGCTTCGTGAATCTCCTCCGCGAGTTCGGACGCTCCAGCCAGTTCGTCGTCATCACGCACAACAAGAAGACGGTCACGGGCGCCGACGCCCTGCTCGGCGTGACGATGGAGGAGTCCGGCGTGACCAAGGTCATCGCCGTCCGCCTCGAACGCTCCGACGGCAAGGACATCCACGTGCCCGAGCCGATGGCCCCGATGGACGAGGAGGAAGTCGAATACGAGGAAGGCGTCGAGCTTCCGCCCGATCCGGCCGAGAAGACGGCGCCCGCGGCCGGGCTCCCTGCCGAGACCCCGGCCGGGGCCGAAGCCTCGGCCGCCCCCGAACCCGCGGCCGCCGAAGAGCCCGGGCGGGAGTAGGGGAACCTTCGGCCATGGCCTTCGATCCCAAGGCCCTCGTCGGCAAGGCGGCCCAGGCGCTTCGCGGCCTCGCCGCGCGGCTTCCCTTCGCGAAAAAAGCCGCGCCGGGGGGCGGCGGGAAGATCGAGCCCTTTTCGAGCATCCTCGACGAATCGGGCGGCGCCGACCTGGCCCTCGAGCCGAACGCCGCGATCAAGCCTGCCAAGGCCAAGGCCAAGTTCGATTTCCGCGCCTTCCTCGCCTCTTTTTTCAAGAACCCCCTCGCCCTGGCCGGGACGGCCGGCGTCCTCCTGGTCCTCCTCCTCATCGCAGTATCCGCCTTCGTCGCCGGCGCGCCGCCCAAGGCCGCCGTCGGGGGCACGCCGCCGACCGCCGAGGGCATCGCCTTGGTCGAGCGCTTCATCCTGCCGCCCGACGGGACTATGCGCGCCGAAGTCGAGCTGGAACGGCCGCTGAAGCGGGTGTATACTCTGGAGGACGCGACCCGGGCGCGAAGCGATCCGGCCCTCGTCGACATCTCGGCGCTCTCCGCGCGGAACGACGCCGCGGCGGACGCGCTCTTCGGGACGGTGCCCTAAGGCCATGCAGCGCCCACGCCTTCTCTCCGCAGGTTCCCTCGCCGTCGCCGTCGCGCTCGCCGCGATGGCGGCAACCGGCGCGTCCTGCTCCTCCGCCCCCAACCCGACCGCCTCCCTCGACGCGGCCGGCTCGAAATCGGCCATCGCGCCGTCCGGCGGCCCGGTTCCGGTTCCGCCCGTAATCCCCGAGCCGGCGGAGTTGGCCGACTCGAGGCGCCGTCCCCTGCCCGTGACTCTCCTGCTTTTGGAGCTTCCCGAACCCCGTCCTCCCGCCGCGGCGGAGCTCGCCTTCGTGAAGCCGGTCGAGCCGGTCGCCGCGCCGACCCTCGTCCTGCCCGATCCGGCTCGCGCGGAACCGGGCGAAGCCTCCGCGAAAAGCCTTGCGTTGATCCCCGCCGCGGGATCGACCCAGCCCGTGCCCTCGGCGCCTGCGCCTGCGCCCGCGCCCGCGCCCGCGCCCGCCGCCAAGACCGCGCCCCCGACCCAGGCCGCTCCCGCCGTAAAGCCCGCCGCGGCGACTCCCGCCGCCAAGGCCCCCGCCGCGCCCGCCGCCGCAAAGGTCGCCCCGGCGGCGACCGCCAAGACCCCGACGCCGGCCCTCGCTCCGGCCAAGTCCGAGGCGGAGTCCCGCAAGCCCTCATTGCCCTTGACGCCCCCTTCGCTCCTGCCTCTGGTCGATCCGCGGGGGGCGGCCGCTGCCGAGCGCGGCCAGGACATCGCGCGCCGCGTCTCCATCGAACTAGGGGCGCGGGTGGAGATACCCTTCGAAGGCAGCGGATGGACCTACCTCGGCGAGAGGGAAGGTCGGGAGGGCGTCCAGTACGAATCGCGGCGCTTCGAGGATTCCGGTCTTGTCTTTGCCCTCATCGCCCGGAAGACCGGTGAATTTGTCCTGCGTTTCCAGCGGCAGGATCTCCTCAGGGGACTTGTCTACGATGAGCTCATCGGCCTTTCCGTGACTCCGCGGCCAGCCACCCGCGCGCCGCTCGCGGCCAACCCCCCTGCCGGGGCGCCTGCCGGCCCCCCGGCCGCGGCTAGCCAGCCAAGCGCCGCCGTCGCCGGAACGGCGACGAGCTCCGGCCCGACCGCCCAAGCCGGCGCGGCGTCCGGGATGCAAGCAGGCGCCGTGGCGGGCTCGCAAGCGGCCGCCCAGGCCGGAGCCCAGGCCGGAGCCCAGGCCGGAGCTCAGGCCGGAGCCCAGGCCGGAGCCCAGGCCGGAGCCGGCGCGGGGCAGCTCCTGCCCGCGGCTTCCGCGGCTACCGCGGGCCCGGGCTTGGCTCCGGCGCCGATCCAGGCGCCGGAATCCCCCGAGGGCATCCTCCTCGCGGCGAGGAACGAACTCGCCGCCGGCAGGACCCAGGGCGCGTTGGCCGCCCTCGACCGCTTCCTCGTCCTCTACCCCTCCGGCATGGACGAGCTCTGTTACCTCTATGGCCTCGCCTACGAGCAGAACGGCCCCTTCAAGGATCTCCGCAAGGCCTATGCCCAGTACAAAAAGTTGACGGAGGACTATCCTCAAAGCCCCTTCTGGGACCAGGCCGCCGAGCGCGTCGCCTATCTCGAACGGCATTATTTCCAGATCAGGTAGCCGCCGGACCTCCCCGAACGCCGCCGGAGCCAAGCGCCTCCCTGCCCGAAAACGCGATGGGCGCTTCCGCTCCCGGCGGCGTGCCGCCGGCGTCCCGGCGGCGCTCCGCGATTTGACAATGAGCGACCGCGATCCTAGTATTTAACCAGCATCGTTCGCGGAGGAAATCGTGAAGAAAATTTGCATAGCGCTCGTTTTCGCCCTCGTCGCCTTCGCCCTGACCGCCCAAACCGCAAGCGAGGCCATGTCCCGCGTCGAGGGGCTCCGCTGCGTCGTGTATTCCGAGCGGGGCAAGGCCGAGGCTACGAAGCTGGCGGCGCAGGCCGACGCGCTCTTCGACCTGTTCAACCGCGTCTTCCGCTTCGATCCCGCGGAACTCGACGGCAAGTTGGTCCTGCGCGAATTCGCGGCCAAGGAGGGCTTCGACGCCTACCTATCCAAGCTCGTCGGGCAGACGAAGGACGATTACGTCTACATCCACTATCCGAGTTTCGAGCGGCGCGAGCTGCTCCTTTTCGCCAAGGACGAGCCCGAGCGCTCCGCGAGCCTCGCCCACCAATCTTTCGTCCAGTTCCTCAAGGCCTTCGTGCAGAATCCTCCGCTCTGGCTCCGCGACGGCTTCGCCATTTTCTTCGAGACGGCGACCTGGGACGAGACGAAAAACCAGATCGTCTTCCCTGAGAACCTGGCTTGGCTCGAGACTGCCAAGGCTCTCGACGCGAAGCGCGCCTTCCTGCCACTCGGTCGCCTCCTGACCCTCCAGCAGGAAGAGGCCCGCAGCGCCCTCGACGTCTACTATCCCGAGGCGTGGGCCTTCGTGTCCTTCCTCGCGAACGGCGATCCGGAATACAACCGCCTGCTCTGGGACAGCATCGCGACGCTGCGGCGGGACGGCAGCCTCAAGGACAACCAAGAGGCGGTTCGCGCGCGGTTGGCGACCTGGTACGGGGAGGAAGACGCCGCCAAGGCCTTCGCCGCTTATCTCGCCAATCGCCGGACCTTCGCCGAGGAGATCGCCTTCGGGGTGAAGGCCTACGGGGACAAGGATTTCGAAACGGCCGCGACGGCGTTCGAATCGGCCGCCGCCCTCGACGCCGAGTCCTATATTCCGCCCTACTACCTGGGCCTCATCGCCTATGCCCTCGGGGATTTCGCCCGCGCCGATTTCGAGTATTCCGAGGCCCTGCGCCTGGGCTGCGAGCCCGCGATCGGCAACTACGCTCTTGGCCTCAGCGCCTTCGCCCAGGAGCGCGCGGAGGACGCGAAGCGCTATTTCGCCGAGGCGACCGCCGCCGCCCCCGAGCGCTACGGCGCCAAGGTGGAGGAGTTGCTCGCGCGCCTCAACAAGTAGGAGCGCCGCCCCGAAAGCGAAGAGCCGCCCCTGGGGACGGCTCTTTGTTTTGCGCGCGGCGAAGCGGAATCAGCGGGCGGCTTTTTCGATGCCGCGGTTGCGGAACCAGAGGATGATGTCGGCGGAGACCATGAGGCCGTTGAGGCCGTAAAGCCACACGACGTCGTCATAGCGGACGAGGAGCTTGTTGAGGATGCCGAATCCGTAGCCGAGGAGGATGACGCAGAGGAAAAAGAGGCTTTTTCCCTTGGTTGTCCGCGATCTCCAGGATTTGACGAGCGAAAAGGGCCAGGCGGCGCCGAAGCAGAGAAGCATGCCTATTTCATAAAGGCTCATGGTTTGCGACCTTCGATTAAGTGTTGGCGGGAAGTTCGCCCTGCGACGAACCGGATCCCGGCGGCTAGTAGGGATCCGGCTTCGTGGGCGGGAGGTATCTGCCGATGGGCGGCGAGCGAAGTCCCGGCGCCGGCCCGCGAAGGCCAAGCCCGGGGAATCCGGCCGCCCGAGTTCCTAGTGCTTGAGTACGGCGAGAATCCGCTCAAGGACCTTCTTGCGGTCGAGCGGCTTCACGATGTAGCTCTTGGCGCCGAGGAGGAGGGACTTCTTGACGACGTCTTCCTTGCCGAGGGCGCTCACCATGACGATGGTGGCGTTTTTATCGAACTCGAGGATCTTCTCGAGGGCGGTAACCCCGTCCATCTTGGGCATGGTGATGTCCATGGTCACAAGATCGACATTGGGGCAAAGTTCCTTGTACTTTTCGATACCCGCGAGGCCGTCGCCGGCGGTACCGACCACCTCGAAACCCTCCGAGGTAAGGATCTGACCGAGCTGCTTCGCGATGAACATGGAGTCATCGACGATGAGCACGCGGTAGGATCCGCCTTCGGCCTTGAGGCCGTCGGGGCGCTTCTCGTTGATGTTGGGCATGTCGGACTTGGCGATCATACGCTTCAACGCTCCTTTTCCCTGACCGGGCCGCAAGGTACTGCTTCCGCCTTCCGGTCCACTGGTACGGTTATAATGGATGGCGGCGGGCTTTGCAAGGCCGTGCCGCCGCTAAGGGCATTATCGGGGCGGAGCGGCTCCTGGCGTCAGGCGCGCCGGGGACGGCTCGGGCTTCGGGGCGGCGGGACCTCTCGGCGGCTATTGGAAAAGGTGCCCCATTTTCTCCTTTTTCGTCGCAAGATAGGCCTCGTCGTGGGGATTGGGCGGAATCACCAGGGGGAGCCGACCGGTGATGACGATGCCTTCGGCCCTTAGCTTGTCGATCTTGTCGGGATTGTTGGTGAGGAGGGCGATGGATTCGATTCCGAGGAGCCTGAGCATCTTGGCGGCCACCTTGTAGTCGCGCGCCTCCTCGGGGAAGCCGAGGTAGCGATTGGCCTCGGCGGTATCGAGGCCGAGCTCTTGGAGGCGATAGGCCTTGATCTTGTTGAGGAGGCCGATGCCGCGGCCTTCCTGCTTGAGGTAGAGCACCGCTCCAGCGTCCAAGGCGCCGACGTGGCGGAGGGCGGCCTCGAGCTGGTTGCGGCAGTCGCAGCGGAGCGAACCGAGGACGTCGCCGGTGTGGCATTCGGAATGGACGCGCACCGGCAGGCCAGTGGCTCCCCTGACCTCGCCTCGGACCAGGGCGGTGTGCTCCTTGTCTTCCCGGGCGTCGTAGAAGCCGTAGAGTTCGAAGTCGCCGAAGCGCGTCGGCAGTTTCGCGTGGGCGACAAGCTCGACGCAAAAATCCTCGTCCTTGCAATAAGCGCCCTTGCCGCGGCAATAGCGCTCCTCGATCCGATAGTCGGGTTTGCCCGCGAGTTTGCTTTCAAGCTCGGCGCGATCCGCACAGTTCGCGCAATCGGCGGTAAGTGATTCCCTGTCAAGCATTTCCCTGTTGAGCTTTTCCATGGATGTTCCTTTTATGCTCCCCCTGTAATATACTGAGGCCCGCGACTCCGGGCCAGCGTCCGAGCTTGGGATCGCGATCCAGCGCCATCCGCCGGGGGCCCACGTGTCGTCTTTTCCCGCAATCGCCCTGCTTTTCCTTCCCCTGTGGCTGATCCTCGCCAATCTCGCCCTCGCCGGGATCCTGGCTTTGGTCGCCCATCGCGCCATGATCCGCATCAAGCGCCGCCGGGAGGATTCCATAGCCGAAATCCTCCTCGCCAAGGGAGAGATCCGCGGCGAGTGGTTGGCCCGGTCCTGGATCGAGGCGAGGGTCCCCTCGCCGGGCAACTATGACATCGCGGTCCATGCCTTGCCGGGGAATCCCGGCGCCGACCCGGACGGGGGACGCCTCGTCCTATTCCATCACGGCGTTTCCTGGAACTGGACCGGCGTCCTCAAGTACATGGAGGCCTTCCTGCGGGCCGGCTGGACGGTGGTCGCCTTCGATTCTCGGGGGCACGGCCGGAGCGGCGGCAAGGATCCCTCCTACGGCGTGTACGAAAAGGAAGACCTCAAGGCCGTCGCCGATTGGGCCCTCGGCCGCTTCCCCGCGGCGGGAGGCTTCGGCGCCTTCGGGCTCTCCCTCGGCGCCGCCGCCGTCCTCCAGTACGCTCCTCTCGATCCGCGCCTCGATTTCGTCGTCGCCGACTGTTCCTTTTCGAGCGCCTCGGCGGAACTCGACCATCGCCTCAGGCGGGGCTTCGTGCCCGCGTACCTCAGGCCCCTCGTCCTCCGCCTCATGGACCGGCTGTGCCGCCTCCTAGACGGATTTTCGCTGTACGAGGCGGATCCCTCCGCGGCGGCGCTGCGAACTTCCCTGCCCATCCTCTTCATCCACGGCCTCGAGGACGATTACGTGCCCTGGACGATGTCGGCGGAAATGGCAGTGGCTCGCCGGCGGGCCCTGCCCGGCGCGACCACGGAGCTGCTCCTCGTGCCGGGCGCGGCGCACGCCAAGTCCTTCAAGGCCGATCCCGCCGCCTACGAGGCGCGGCTCCTCGCCTTCGCGGCGGCCGCGCTGGCCCGGCGCGCGGAGCCGCGCCCGGAGCGGGGTACGGATTCGCGCGCGGAGCCGCGCCCGGAGCGGGGTACGGATTCGCGCGCGGAGCCGCGCCCGGAGCG
>JAEUJG010000298.1 GCA_016794765.1 Spirochaetaceae bacterium
CCTACGGCTCGGAACAGCTCTTGTCCTTCCAGGCCAACGGCGCGACGGGAGCCCTGCCGCCCACCCAGCGGGGCGTCAGCGGGCAATCACTGACCCTCCCCGGACAGGGCGCGCTTTCGCGCGCGGGCTACGAGTTCGGCGGATGGAACACCGCGGCCGACGGATCGGGCCCCGCCTACGCGGCGGGCGCCTCCTTCCTCCTCGGAAGCGCCGACGCCGTCCTCTACGCGGCGTGGAAACCCAAGCTTGAATTCGACCTGAACGGCGCCGGAGGAAGCGCGCCGGCGAGCCTCTACCAGTTCACGGAACAGAGCCTCAACCTGCCCGGCCAGGGCGCCATGATCCGGAACGGCTACCAGTTCGACGGCTGGAGCGCCGAGTCGGGCGGCGGAGGCGCGAGCTACGCCGAAGGCGCGGCCTACACCTTCGGCGCCGCTCCCGCCCTGCTCTACGCCCGCTGGAAGCCCGGCGTCGGTTTCGACGCGAACGGGGGCACGGGCAGTCCGCCTTCGGCCCTCTACAATTACCAAGGCTTGAACGTCACGACACCCTCCGGCGCAGGGCTGTCCCGCATCGGCTACAAGTTCGGCGGCTGGAACAGCCTCGCGAACGGCACCGGAACCAACTATCCCGCCGGGGCCGCCTACACCATGGGAGCCTCCCCTTCGACGCTCTACGCGAAATGGGACGAGCTCGTGGTCGGCGATCCGGGCCCCGCGGGCGGCGTCGTCTTCTACAAGAAGGCCGACTACACGGGCGGCTGGCGCTACCTCGAGGCCTGGACGGCGGACGAGCCGGGCGATTATAAATGGGGATCGTACAACGTACTCTTGGGCAGCACCGGAACGGCCATCGGCACAGGCTACGCCAACACCTACACGGCCCTCAACGCGCCGGCCGTCGTCACGGCGGATTACCCGGCGGCCGCGGCCGCGCGCGCGGCGAACCACGGCGGCTACGCGGATTGGTTCCTGCCCTCGAAGGACGAGCTGACCGCGCTCGGCAACGAGCGCGCCCGCCTCCTGCCCTTCCCCGGGCTGTATTACTGGAGCTCGAGCGAGTTCAGCGCCACCGAGGCGGTGATGTTCCAGATCACGGCCGGGATCAGCGTCTCGTGGGAGTGGGAAAAGGATAACGGCCTCGTCGCATTCGGTACCGTATATCCCAGCTATGTCCGCGTGATCCGCCGGTTCTAGACGGCCTGCCGCCGCGGGTTGACCGGGACGCGGGAAGCGTCCAGAATCAGGCCATGACGGCGAAGCCCGCGATCACGCTCTGGTTCCGTGAAATCGACGGCGCCTGGTACGGCCTCGCCGAGAGCGGGGAGCGGCTCGCCGCGACCGCGACTGGCGCCTCGCGGGAAGAAGCGGCGCGGATCCTCGAGGCCTGCCTGCCGCCTGGCATTCCCCGCGCGGCGGGCGAAGGTCCGTCCTCCTTCGCGGACGGGACGGCGCGCATGCTCGCGGCCATCGAATCCGGCGACGAATCGGGGAAGCGCTTCGAGCTCGCGACGGAGATCCTCCGCGAACCGGCCGCGACCGTGTACCGCTTCGTCGCCGCCATACCCCTGGGCTACGTCAGCTCCTACGGCCGGGTCGCCGTCGCCGCGGGGACGATCGCGCGGGAGGTCGGGAGGCTCATGATGAACAATCCCCTCTACCCCATCGTCCCCTGCCACCGCGTGGTGGGCGCGGACTTCTCCCTCGTCGGCTACCGCGGCGCGACGAGCGGCCCCGACTTGGACAGCAAGCTTGCCCGGCTCCGCACCGAGGCCTGCGGCTTCCGCGCGGAGCTCGAACTTGCCGCGGCCGGCGGGCTCGTCGTTTTTCCCGCGGAGCGCGTGCTCGAAAAAACCGCGCGCGAGGACCGCGACGCGGGCCAGCTGGCGCTCTTTTAGCCGCTTCCGTTCGGCGGCCAGTCGCGGCGGCGGGCTCGCGGCGACAGGAGCGCAAAGCCGTGGCGCGACTTGACGGCGAATCGTTCCTCGGCGTTACTTCATGGCATGCAGACACGAAAGGGCATCGAGGAGGCGCTGGCCTTCCTCCGGGAGCTCAAGGCCAACAACGACCGCGCTTGGTTCGAGGCGAACCGACCGCGCTACGAGGCGGCCCGGGAGGCCTTCGAAGGTCTCGTCGGGGAGCTCATCGCGCGCTTCGGGACGGTCGACGACCTCGCCGGCGTCAGCCCGCGCGAATGCGTCTTCCGGATCAACCGCGACGTCAGGTTCTCCGCGGACAAGTCTCCCTACAAGACCGCGATGGGCGCCCTCCTGGGACCGGCCGGCCGAAAATCGGGAGTCCGGTCCTACTACCTCCACCTCGAGCCCGGCGGAAAGTCCATGCTGGCGGGCGGCCTTCACTCGCCGACGTCCGCGGAGCTCGGCCGGATCAGGAACGCCCTAGCGTCCGACACGCGCCTCTTGAAGCGCCTCCTCGCCGCGCCTTCCTTCGCGGGGACCTTCGGCGGGCTTTCGGGCGAATCGCTCAAAACCGCGCCGCAGGGCTACCCGAAGGACCATCCCGAGATCGAACTCCTCCGGCGCAAGCAATATCTCGCCATCCTACCCCTCTCCGACGCCGAGGTCGCGGCCGAAGGACTCGTCCCGCGGGCGCTCGAGGCCTTCGCGGCGATGAAGCCCTTCCTCCTCTACCTCGAACGCTCGCTCGCCTAGGGGCATAGCCCGCCGTGCCTTCGCTGGCGCGGCGGCGGCCGGGGCGCGATACTGGAAGAGGCGGGCGTCCCTCGGCCATGCCGCCAAACACCGGCCGCCCGCCGGGAGGCGCCCGATGCGACGCACGGCCATTCTTCTTTTGGCGTTGACGATTCTTGGCTCCTTGGAAGCCCAGCAGGTGATCCGCGTCAAATCGGTCGCGGAGTTCATCCGGGCGATCGGCCCACGGCGCGTCATCCAGCTCGCGCCCGGCGTCTACGACCTTTCCAAGGGAGCCGCCACGCGAACCAAGAACGTCACCTGGGATCGATCCTCGGGGGATCCGGAACCGGTGATCGAGGGCGTCGAGGATCTGACGATAGACGCCGCGGGGGCCGAGCTTGTCGCATCCTCACCCTACGCCCGCGTCCTCGCGTTCAAGGACTCCTCCCTCGTCACCTTGCGGGGAGCCAGGCTCCTGCACCGCGTCTCCGAACCCTGCATGGCCGGAGTCCTCGCCCTTGCGGGCTGTTCCGATTTCAGGATCGAAGAGTGTGAGCTGCTTGGCTCCGGCGCGGTGGGCATAGAGATCGAGGCCTCGAGCGGCATCTCCCTGTCCGGCGGCGCGATCCGGGACTGCTCGGTCGGCGCCGTCTGGGCGCGCGACTCTTGGGGCCTTTCCTTCGCGAACCTCGCGGTGGAGGGCAACGGCGGCGGCTCTCCCCTGATCGCGGTCGCGGGGGTGACGGGCATGATCTTCGGCGATTGCCGCTTCTCGGACAACAGCGGAGCGGAATTCCTCTCCTTCGGCCCCGGCACGGAGGACTTCGGCTTCGAGTACTGTGAATTTTCCGGCAACGACTTCGAAGCGCTGACCACGAGCGAAGCCCTGCCTTACTTCTTCGAGGCCTACTACGAGGGCAATTCCTTCGACGGGGAACTCGACGCCCTCGTCGAATACGGCGGAGACGGCGCGGCCGGGTTCTTCCCCCACGAGGTGGCAGGTTCGGGCCTCGCGCTCTCCTACCCCGAGTGGTTCTCGCTCGACGAGTCCGATCCCGCCGCCCCGGTCCTCGCCGAGGGCGATCCCGCCGTCGGGGCCATCCTCGTTGGGAAGGTCTACGTCCTCAAGCGCACGGAGGATCCCGACACGCAGGCGGAGCGCATTTTCCGCGCCGCGGCGCCCCTCGCGGAAAAATGGCTTTCCGAAAAGGGAATCCGTGTCGCTTCACGGCTACACGAGGAACCGGTCAACACGGAGGCCCCGCCCTACCATTTCGAATACTACGCGAAGGCGATGTCGGGGGGAAAGGAAACGAGGCTCCGCGTCAAGCTCATCCAGGGGGACGGCGCCGTATGGTGCTTCGCCGCCTACCACCCGGACGAGGAACTCCTCACGCCGGGCGCGGTCTACGGCGTGGTGCTCGACGGCGTGGAAAGGGCCGGCGCCCCGCCTCATTGAGCTTTTTGCCAAGAACGGCTACCCTTGCTCCGCTTTCAACCTTACCCGCAAGGATTCACCGATGAAGAAGCTTCTCGCGGCGCTCGCCGTCGCCGCACTCCTTTCCTCCTGCCAGGCCGCGAAGCCCGCCGCCGCGCCCGAGGCCGCCGGCGCTCCCGCGGCAGCCGCCGCCCCCAAGACCGCCGACGCCAGCTACGCCTTCGGCGTGCTCATGGGCAACAGCCTCAAGTCCACCTCCGTCGCCATCGACGGCAAGGCCTTTCTCAAGGGCATGACCGACGCAATGGGAAAGGGCAAGCCCAAGATCAGCCTCGAGCAGGCCAACGAGACCGTCCAGACCGCCCTCATGGCCGCGGCCGAGAAGAAGGCCAAGGAGAACATGGCCGCCGAGGAGAAGTTCCTCGCCGAGAACGGCAAGAAGGCCGGGGTCGTGACGACGCCGAGCGGCCTGCAGTACGAGGTCCTCGCGCAGGGCACGGGCGCCAAGCCCAAGGCGACCGACACGGTCAAGGTCGACTATGTCGGCACGCTCCTCGACGGCAGCACCTTCGACAGCTCCATCGAGCGCGGCGAGCCGGCGATCATCCCCCTCGAGCAGGTCATCCCCGGCTGGTCCGAAGGCCTCCAGCTCATGAACGTGGGCGGCAAGTACAAGCTCGTCATCCCCTCCGCCCTCGCCTACGGCGCGGAGGGCGCCGGCGCGGCGATCACGCCCTACAGCACGGTCGTCTTCGAGGTCACGCTCCTTTCGATCGAAGCCCCCGCCAAGAACTAAGGGCAAGGGAATCCGCCCACCCCGTTCCGGCGGCGCGGTCCGGGCTGCGCTATACTCCAAGAGTGCGCGGCCCGACCGCCGCCGAACGGAGGCCTCCCTTGAAACTTCGCCCTGCCACCCCAATCCTCGCCCTGGCCCTCGCGCAAATCCTCATCCTCCCCGGAATCGGCCTGGCGGCCGAGGACCTGCCCGTCACCAAGGTCGCCCTCTACTCCTCGGGCGTCGGCTATTTCGAGCACCGGGGAACGATCAAGGGCGACGTGACGGTCCCCCTGCCCTTCTCCACCGCCGAGGTTAACGACGCCCTCAAGTCCCTGGTCGCCCGGGATCCCGCGGCCACCGAGGCTTCGGGCTCCCCGACGGTTTCCTACCCGAGCCTCGAGACCGTGGACGAGACGCTGCGCGGCCTCCGCATCGACCTGTCGGCCTCGCCGACCGTCCCGGTGCTGCTCGCCCGTCTCCGCGGCGCCGAACTCGAGGTGCAGGCCCCGGAGACCGTCCTCGGGCGCATCGTCTCCGTGGAGAAGCGAGCGACGGGCGGGGAGGGCCTCGTTCGCGACAGCCTGGTCCTGCTGACGGCCAAAGGCGTCGTCGCCCTCGCCCTCGACGAGATCGCCTCCTTCCGCTTCACCGATCCCGCGGTCATGGCCGACTTCAACCGGGCCCTCGCCCTCGTTCTCGGCGCCCGCGACGCCGATCGCCGCCAGCTTGACCTGCGTTTCCCGGGAAGCGGCAACCGCGAGGTCTCCTTCGGCTACATCGTCGCCGCGCCGGTCTGGAAGGTCTCCTACCGCCTCGACCTGTCGGGTTCCCAGCCATGGATCCAGGGTTGGGCCATCGTGGACAATCCCTCGGAGACCGATTGGCGCAACGTGAGCCTTTCCCTCGTGAGCGGACGGCCCGTCTCCTTCATCCAGAACCTCTATCCGCCCCTGCGCCTGGGGCGGCCCGTCCTCCCCCTCTCGATAGCCGGCACCGCCGAGGCGCGGGTCTTCGAATCCGGCCTCGGAGACCTCGAGGAGGAGGACTACGCCAAGGATTACGCGCCCGCCGCCCCGATGGCCTCCCGAGCGGCCGCGGCCCCCTCCGCCAGGGGCGCCGGCCTCGCCAAGAAGGCCGAAGCGCCCGCGGCGGAAAGCGCCTTCGCCCTCGCCTCCACGGCGGTGACGACCACCGCGGCGCGGCAGGCGGGAGACCAGTTCGAATTCACCGTGAAGAGCCCCGTCTCCCTGGAACGCGGCCGCTCGGCGATGCTGCCCCTCGTCGCCGGGGCCATGGCGGCGGAAAAGCTTTCCATCTGGAGCCAGGGGAACGGCGCCAAGCATCCGATGCTCGGCGTCCGCCTCACGAACTCCCTCGGGATGAAGCTTCCCGCCGGACCCATCACGGTCTTCGACGGCGGATCCTACGCGGGCGACGCCCTCGTCGAGTTCTTCCCCGAAAAGGACAAGCGCCTCGTCGTCTACGGCGAGGATCTCTCCGTCACCTGCGTCGAATCGACCTCGAGCTCGCGCGAAACGGTGGGCGTGAGTTTTTCCAAGGGTGTCCTCCTCTTCTCCCGGCGGACGACGGCCGTCAGGCTCTACGAGTTCCGCAACGCCTCGGCCTCGGCCCGCAAGCTCCTCGTCGAGCACCCGCGGCTCGGCGGCGCGGAGCTCCTCTCTCCCGTCGTCTTCGAGGAGAAGACCGACGCCGTCTACCGCTTTCCCCTGCCGCTGCCGGCCTCCGGCAGCGCGCGGCTCGAGGTGAAGGAGCGCTATCCCGCCGAAGAGCGGATAGTCCTGACCGGCTCCGGCGCCGAGACCTTCCTTTCCTGGGCTTCCTCCTCCGAGATTCCCGCGAACATCAAGGAAGCGCTCAAGAAGGCCGCGGAGCTCCGCGTCAAGCTCGAGGACGCCAAGCGGAACCTCGCCGACCTCCAGGCACGCCGGGGCGACCTCGCCAACGAGCAGGCGCGCATCCGCCAGAACCTTGACGCCGTGGGCCGGGATTCGAGCCAGGGCCAGCAGTACCTGAAGCGTCTCATGGACGCCGAAAGCGCCCTCGACCAGAACGCGACCAAGACGACGGAGGCGCGCAAGGCCGTCCAGGACGCCCAGGCGGCCTTCGACGGCTATGTCGCGAACATTTCGATAGGATCCTAGCCCGGGCTTCCTGTCGGCCGCGGCCCCGGGCCGGGCGGCCTTACCTGGCCAAGCCGGCCTTCTCCGCCGCGGCGTTGATCGCGGCGAAGAGGATGGTCGCCGCGAGGCTCGCGGTAGGGTCGCCCTCGCTCTCGCGGGGCGAAAGCTCGCAGAGGTCGAGGCCGACGACCCGGCCCCGCGCGAAGACGCGCTTCAGCATGCGGAGGAGGGTCTCGGGGTCGAGGCCGAGGGGCTGGGGAGCGCTCACGCCGGGCGCCCAGGCGGAGGAGACGACGTCGAGGCAGACGGTCGCCATGATCCGCTCCGACTCGGCGGCGAAGCGGTCGATTTCCGGATAGGCCGAGGAGGCGCCGGCCTCCGCGAGGTCGCGGGCCATGAGCCAGCGCGCGCCGAGGCGCTCGGCGTCGCGGAAGAGCGCGACGGTGTTGGAGCGCTTCTGGACGCCGAGGCAAAGATAGCGGAAGGGCTCGCCCTCCGCCGCGAGGCGGTCGGCGATCTGTCGGAACATGGTGCCCGAGCTCCCTCCCCGGGGATAGGGGCGCAGGTCGAAGTGCGCGTCGAAGTTGACGACGCCGAAGCCTCCCGCCGCGGCCGCGCCGGGATCGCCCATCGCGCCGGGCCCGCCGGCGGCGGCGCGCTGGCCGAGCCAATGCCCGTAGGCGGTTTCGTGGCCGCCGCCGAGCACGATGGGCAGCCAGCCGCGCGAACGGATCGCCTGAACTTTCTCGCCGAGGAGGGCTTGCGCCTCCTCGAGGGCTCCGCCCCCGCACTCGACGTCGCCCGCGTCGTGGAGGGCGAAGCTTGGCTCGAAGGAGCAAGGCAGGTTGGCCGCGGCCGAGCGGATCGCCGCGGGGCCACGGGCGGCGCCGG
>JAEUJG010000299.1 GCA_016794765.1 Spirochaetaceae bacterium
GATCGGCGAGTCCCTCCTTGCGTCGAATTCAGCCGGTACGCGGAACGGCCCGATCGCGGTTGATGGGCTATTCTCGGGCGTCGAGCTGCAGGTCTACCAGGACGGCACCGCCACGAGTCTCTATCCGAATGTCATCCTCGAGGATCAGCCGTCCGTCAAATGCGCGGGCGGGGTCGAGACCTGGCGAACGACGGCGCCGAAGACGACGCAGATCTCCGTCGACATAACGCTTCCCCGCGGTCTCTACTCGTACAACGACTCGGGCGCCAAGCAGAACCACTCCGTCACCGTCGAGGTTCGCCGCCGCGCGGTCGGCTCCGGCACCGCTTGGGACTCTTGCCCCATCATTGGGGTATTCTCTCTCACCAGGGCTCTTGCGAAGACCCTGCGCTACTCTGTTGCACAGAACGTGACCGAGGGGCAATACGAAGTGGGCGTGAGGCGAATTACCGCCGACGACCCGCCTGATTTCAAGGGCTCTTCCCTCGTCCAGTGGACGGCCCTCCGGTCGATCCGAGCTGACGCGCCGGTCGCCGCCGCGGTGCGCGGCCGCTATGTCCTCCTCGCGCTCAAGATCAAAGCGAGCGATCAGCTTCAAGGCGTCGTCGACCAGCTCAACCTCGTCGCGGAAGCGGAGGTCGCCGCCTACTCCGGTTCGGGCTCCGGCTCGGCCGCCTGGACGCTTGGCTTCTCCCGGAACCCCGCCGCGGCCTTCCTCCGCCAGCTCCGCGGGCCCTCGAATCCGCGTCCGGTCCCCGACTCGGCGATCGACTGGCCGCGGCTCGAATCCTGGTTCACGACCTGCCAGGCGAAGGGCTGGACCTGCGACGCTGTGCTCTCCTCGGGCGAACGCCTTCGCGACACCCTGCAGAAGATCGCGCAGGCGGGCCGGGCTTCGCTCACGATCCGCGACGGGCTCTATTCGGTCGTCGTGGACGACGCGAAGACCGCGGTTGTCCAGCACTTCACGCCGCGCAACGTTCGGAATTTCGCCTGGACAAAGGCTTTTAAGGACCTCCCGCACGGCCTCAAGATGAACTTTGTCTCCGAGGGCGACGGCTGGGCTTCGAACGAGCGCATCGTCTACATGGACGGCTACACCGAAGCGAACGCCACGAAGTTCCAGCAGATCGATCTCTGGGGCATCACCTCGAGCGATCTCGCCTGGACGCACGGCCGCTACAAGCTCGCCGTGGCGAAGCTTCGCCCCGAGGCCTTCGTCTTCGAAACCGATGCCGAGGGGATCGTCTGCGAGCCGGGCGACCTGATCCTTGTTTCGCACGACGCGATCCTCGTCGGGCTAGCCGCCGGCCGCGTAAAGTCCGTCGTCCTCGACGGATCGAACCGATGTACGGCCGTCACCGTCGACGAGTTCGTGACCATGGAGACGGGCAAGACCTACGGCGCTCGCTTCCGTCGTTCGGATGGCCTGAGCGTCTACGCGGCGGCCTCGCTCGCGGTGGGGGAGGGCGCGACGCTTTCCTTCCCGACGCCTATCCCTGCGGGGAGCACCCCGGCTCCGGGCGACCTCTTCACTTTTGGCGAAGCGGGCATCGAAACCATGCGGTGCATCGTCGCCGGAATCGAAGCGCTCGAAGATCTCGGCTGCCGGATCACCGCGGTCGACGAAGCGCCCGGCGTCCATACGGCCGATTCGGGGACCATCCCGGAGTTCTCCTCCAAAATTTCCCGGCCCGCCGGCTTGAGCCTTCCCGCGGTCGTCGAAGGCCTGGCGCCTCCCGTGACGCCGCAGGACCCCACCGTCGGTGGCCTCCTCGACTACGTTTCGAACTACGCGAACAACGTCCCGCCGTCGAACAACGTGACCGGCCTCGCGATCGTCGCGACGAACAACGCGGACGGCTCGGTCAACATCGCCCTCTCGTGGGACTATGCTCAGGGCGCGGTGAAGGCGGACGGATTCCTCGTCTACTACAAGAGCGAGACACAGGCGCCCGGAGCGATCGTCATGGCCTCCGACCCCGCCGCCTTCGTCGCCGCGTCTGAGACCGCAACGGCCTACGCGCACACGCTCGCGGGGCTCCCGGCCCGCTTCGGCGGCGCCGGAGCGATGGAGCGGCACTACCGCTTTGCCGTCGTCGCGGTCGGCACCCGCCGCGGCGGGACTATCCCGCACAATGCCGGTGTCGTGGAGCTCGCGGGCTGGATCGACAAGACCTTCGCTCCGGCCATCACCCTCTCCGAAGGCCTCTCGAGCATCAACCTCGAGCCCGGCGGGCTCGTCTGGCGCGACTCCGGAGGTGTCGAGCTCGCGCGCCTCATGTACGATCAGGCGACCGGGATCCTCCAGGCGAGCAAGCTCGGTTCGATGGTAAAATATCGCGGGAGCTGGTTCCTCGGCTCCTTCGGCGCTTACACGGAAGAACGGACCGACTTTTCCCCGGGCAAGAAGCTCTGCGCGCGGCCCTTGAGCGGCGATCGCGCCGAGGTCTTCTGCCCGCATTCTTACGGGCACATCTACCGCCTGGAGCGCGCCGCTGACGGGACGTGGAGCGCCTCGGCCGCCATGTCGACGGACCGCACGGCGGGCGAGCTCGCGATCGCGGAAACGGCTGACGGGAAGCTCCTCTTCGTCGGCCCCCCGCTTTCCGGTTCCGGGAATTTCTCGGAGTGGTTCCGCAATAACGACGGAACGCTTTCCGCCGTCGTCTCGATCCCGATCTCCGGCGGGCAACAGCCGAGCCTCGCGAAGCTCCCGGATGGCCGGCACCTCCTCGTGTACGCGACCTCGTATGTCGCGACGCCGCCGTACTACGACATCCGCTATGCGATTCGCGGCCTCGACGGCACGTGGTCCGCTTCGACGCTTCTTTTTACCGGTGGCGTCTACCCCGACCTCGCGATGCTCCCGGACGGCCGAGTGCTCGCGTTTTTCACCGACAACAACGCCGCGAGCGGCTACCCGCTCAAGATGGTCATCCGCGCGACGAACGGCACCTGGGGCACCCCGTCGAATGTGAGCTCCGGAGCGGGATACGAGGCCGCGAGCCTTGCGCTTCCCGATGGGCGCGTAATGGTCGTTTTCTATGTGTCCTCCGACAAGACCGTCCGCCGGAAGATCCGTGCGACGGATGGGACGTGGGGAGCGGAAACCACCCTGCACACCGGCTCGACGACCGTCGAGATCCGGTATCAGGCGCTCGCGCTCCTCACGAGCGGGAAGGTGCTTCAGCCTCTCAGGCTTTCGACCCTGGCGCGCTTCGGGGAGATGGTGGATTCCTCGTATTTCACCACCGTGCCGATTGCGGATCGGTTCGCGAGCTTGGAGGATTGGGAGGTTGGGGAGAATTCGAATGGAAACTATCTGAAGTTTCCGGATGGGACGTTGATTTGTTGGGGCAAAGCGACCATAGCCTCCAACAACAACGGCGGGACTGCCTTTACTTTCCCATTCGTATTTAAAACACCTCCCACTCTTTTCGCGATGGCACAAATAATTCACTCGTCTGGGCTCGGATCATCTACAGTAACTGAAATTGGGGCTGTGACGACTTCTGGCGCTTATATGAAAGCCCTCGGACATGCGGCGACAGTTATTTACGATATCACGAACGTAGTGGTTCATTGGCAAGCCCGTGGGTTCTGGAAGTAGGAGCGATCAATGAGGATTCGATATAGCCCGTGCAAGTCGAACACTGAAACCTCAGTCCGCGCAAGCGCGGGCGACTGCCTCGAAATCGACGGCACTCGTTACGACTTCGCCGCCGAGGGCGTTCGCTGGCCGAAGGTCGCCGAGGAGACGCAAGGCGCTATCCTCGAGGCCTTCCGCGACGCTCAGAGCGAGCTCTGGATCACCGTCCGTCGATTCTATTCCACTTCCGGCCGCCCGGTATGGGATACGGGTAACTATGAGGAGATTAAGATATGATCCTCACTTTCAAGACGCAAGCCGACCTCGACCTTGAGAAGAAGCGCGAGGAGATCACCCGCATTGACGCACGCCTCAAGGAGCTCGACACCGAAGTCCCGCGCGTGGTCGAAGACATGCTCGCTGCGCAAGGGGCGAAGGCACATGCCCGGGTTCAAGCGATTATCGATGAGAAAAACGCCCTTCGCGCGAAAGCCGCTCCGCTTCGCGCCGAGACATCCCCAAAGTGACCGTCGCGAGACGGACAGGAGGCTTCCATGCTGCCGAAATTCTACCCTGAAATCTTCTTCCCCGGCGCCCAAGTCACGACCCGATTCGGCTGGGACCTCGAGCCCCCCGGCCCGCGCATCCACCACGCGATCGACAAGGCCGGCCGCGGCATCGTCTGCGCCCCCTTCGGTTTCGAGCGCGTCGAGTGGATCGATCGGGACGCCCTCGGGTGCTCGGTCCTCCGGTGCTTCGCCGATTCGGGCCAGATCGAACTCCGGATTCTGCACTTCCTCAAGGCCGAGCTTTCGCCGGGACTCGCCGACGCCATCTCCAGGGGCCGCGGCCTCCCCGCAGGCGCTCCTCTCGCGCCGGCGGGAAACGTCGGGCTCTCGCTTTCGCGCTCGGGCGGTGATGGCCGCCACGTCCACTACTCGCTCCTCCTCGATCACACGGCCTACGGCCTCGAGATGACGAGCCTCCGGCCCGGCTGGGGCGTCGACAAGCGAGCGGAGTTCACGAAGCGGTATGGGCCGGAGTTCGAGGCGGACTGCAAGCGGCGGCAGGTCCGGTGGATTTCCGAGGTCGCGTGCGGGAAGCATGACCCGTGGACGCAGCGCGAGCGGGTCATTGTCGATTCGATGGCCTTCTTCGGGTTCTAGGAGGACGGCATGAGTGCGTTTCGTGAAGCCCCGCTCCCGGACGGCCGCCCCGGGCCGCTATCGCTCAGGCGCATCCTCGCCGCATGGTTTGCCGTCCTTGCGCCGGTTCTCTTCGCCATGGCCCTACAGCACGCTCAGGCGGGGTGGATCGTCTTTCTCCCCGGCGGCGTGTGCGTCGTCGCCTCGGTCCTGCTCTGCCTCTTCACGACGCTCGCGGACCTCAAGGAGATCGCAGTGAGCCTTGCCAAGGCCAAGGCGGGGGCGCCGTGAATGCGCGCCGTTCTCTCGCTCTGCTTGGTGCTCTCGCTCTTGGCGCCGTCCTGGGGGCAGTCGTCACCCTCGCCGCCGGCGGGCCTGGCCTACGGGATCTCCGAGAGCGAGCTCGCGCGATTGAAGGTGATCTCCGCCAGGCTCGCGGCGATCTCGGCCACGCTCGGGACGAAGTTCGAGGCCTCCGAAGCGAGCTTGACGAGGCTGTCCTCCGAGCTCGAGGGCTTGAGGACCGAGCTGTCCGGGCTGAGGAGCTCGCTCGAGGCCTCCGAGATGCGATCGGCGGCGCTCGAGGAGATGCTCGGGAGGTCGGAAGCCTCGCTTTCGAGCTTGGAGAGATCGTTCGCGGAGTTCAAGAGCGCGGCGGAAGGGGAGATTCGGCGGGCGCGCCGTGAGGCGAGGGTTTGGAAGATCGTTGCGGCCCTCGGTGTGGTGGCCGGGGCCGTGGCGGTATTGTCGAAATAGGCCACTAAAAATATTGGTCGTAGGAGCCTAGGCGAATTTGCCTAATAAGGTCAGCTTTTCGTTTGTTGGAAAGTTCTCCGCAAACAGAATAGTCTCTAATAACTGGTTTCCCATTGCCAGCAAAAGAAATGCTACAGATTTGAGCGGATTGAAGAGCAGGTGATATTCTATGTGCTCTAGGTTGACCGATCATTAGGACAAATTCTTCGATGTCGCCAGAATTAGATTCCATACTATTAATAAAGTGGATCATATCTTTACGCGGCTCAATGTACTGCTTGGAGGCAACACTTTCTCTCCGCCGATCAAGCAAAAAGGAAACACAGCCCCCGCTAATTGCTCCAACTATTGCGGCAATAATCCCACTGAGAAAAACAGATTCTAAATTTACTGCCATAAGGTCCTCTCTTTATTTATTGGCATTCTTTTGCTCCCAAGATCGTCACTGTCCGCCCGAGCTCCGGCAGCCGCCCGAGGGCGATGATGCGCGGCCGGAAGTCAGGCTCTTGCATTTCGCGGTAGAGTTCCGCCCACCAGGCGCGGGTTTGCTCGCGGGCGCTCTCCCGCGACGGACCGGCGCCGAGCTCGAGGATGAAGGCTTCGAAGTCGGCGAAAGATTTGACCTCTAGCTCGAGAGGGTCGGGGGATTTGCTGATGCGGTATAGTATTGTCATTTATGGTGTTTCTCCAAAATCAAATCAGCCGTAGCGAGCCAAGGTATCAGAATAGACGGTTCCCTAACAGCGTAACGGAGTATCGTCGAATCCTTTAAATCCTAGATATTCTAATTCTATACAATTGTCAGAGTTTTTCTTGGCTGATAAAAATCTAATCGGAGGTCCATCATATTTACCACACACTAGCTCGTATTTAGCCTCGTCTGCGTCGGGGCCAAGGATCACAACGGCTATCTTCTTAATAAATCGAGAACACCATTTCAGGCTTCGCCCATCACAATCATCTACACGGGCTACAAACCTCTGCTCATCTTTTATTACGTCGCTGTCAGTGACATTGGTGAAAAACATTTTATTTCTAGCATTAGCCATCACGAATGGAGTCAGTGTTTTTAGTTCCTTGGGAATGTTTTCGATGATATTGGGTACATAATTAACACGACATTCGAAAACTGTTTCACCAAAATTATGGGATAGTTGTTTTGCTGCTGGCGCATATTCTAGTTTGGTGGGATCAGAACTAATATTAGGGCTTGAATCTTGCGCACCACCTTGATAAAAGCCAACACAGGCGGATCCTCTGCCGTACTTGTCGCCGTATTTTTCCCAAACGGAATATTTGAAAAGGTTGTTGACTTCTCTTGTGAAGCAAATTGTTCCGATGCCGGACGACTTGTATAAGTCTCCATCAATATAGGCATAATTATATTCAAGATCTTGCAGCTCGTATTTACATATATTCTGAAAGAAAAAAGTTTTTTCCTTAATTAGAGAATGCAAATGTTCAATCGGAAGAAAATGGAATAGGTTTGCTATTCCCGGAAACCAGGTTTTTTCTACCTTGTTGCTCAAGCACACCTCCAAGGTTGTTTGTCCTTTTTCAAAGGTTGGAATTTATGTAATCTTTTTACGCGGTTCGCGCTGTGTATTTTACCAAATATTACTCGGAAGACAATATCATGATACCAGAACAAAACCGAAAGGCGACGGAAAGATAGAGGAATTTCAGATAAGTTCTGCCCTGACAGATTTGTCGCCTTGTTGAATCAACTTCGCTTCACGCATGCGTATGCTCTGCATGATGACCCTCGACCCCTCGCTCTACATACCGGTTCCCGCCGACCCCGAAGAGGCCGCGGCCCTGGCCGAAGAGCTCGCGATGGACATGGAGGCGGAGGCCGCTTTCCGCCGGTTGGCGCCGAAGCGGATCCCGGGCCTGTGGTCGCCTGGGACTCGATAGGGCCATGTTACGGAAAATTGTTACCTCGGCGGCCTTGAATTTGTTACCCCGCGCGGGTAACATGACGGAACAGCGGTTCCTAGTCGTGTATGCACGGCAAGGAATTACGGAACGAGGCAAAATGCCAGGGATCAACTGGACGCCCCAAAATCGTATTTTGGGACCAAGAGATCGCCGGTTCGAATCCGGCCGTCCCGAATCATGAAGCGAACGAGCTTGCGCGTATCGACGAGCCTCAGGCTCGCGGTACTTCTCTTCCTTGGCTTCGGCCTCGTCATCGGGACGGTCGCCACCGTCGCCCGCCTTCAGATGACCCGCCTTCTCCTCGTGTCCACCGGCGCCGTCGCCTCCAAGGAAGCAGCCTCCGCCCGCAGCCTCCTCGACAAGGCCTATTACAGCGCCAAGACCCTCGCCCGCGGCGCGGCCGCCCTCGCCGAGGGTGGCGTGCCGCGGCAAGGCTTCGATGCCCTCCTCCGGAGCGTCGTCGAGGGGGACGAAGCCTTCCTGGCGGCCGAGGCGGTCTTCGAGCCGGAGGCCTACGACGGCCGGGACGCGAAGGAGGCTGGCAGGCCCGGCTCGGGCCCCGGCGGCCGCTACGCTCCCCGCTGGCGGCGCCGTTCGGGCACGCCCGAGTACGAGGCGGCCCGCGGCTATCTCGAGTCCGGCGCGCCGGGCGCGGCCTATCGCACCGTCGTCGGTACCGGCAAGCCCTATGTCTCCGAGCCCAGGCGTCGGGCGGCGGCCGAAGGGGGCGAGGCTTTCGTGACCCTCGGCATTCCCATCCTCCGCGGGGAGCGGATCCTCGGCGTCGCCGCCCTCGACCTGTCCCTCGAATCCCTCATCGCCTCGGTCGGCGCCCTCAAGCCCTTCGGCGAGGGCGAAGCCTTCCTCTGTACCGCCTCGGGCACCTTTTTGGCCCACAGCCGCGCGGAGAGCCTCGGGCAGAACCTCATCGAAGCTTCCCCCTTCGCCGTCCGCGACGGGCTGTCGGCCGCCCTCCGCGGCGGCAAGCCCCTCGGCGTCGATTTCCCGCAAGGGGAGGGCGCCGCCCTGTCCCGGCTCGACCTGGCCCTCGTCGGCTTCGGCGACTCGGGCCATTCCTGGTTCCTCGGCACCCTCGTCCCCCTGCGCATCGTGCTGCGGCCCGTGGAGCGATTGACCGTCATCGCCGTCGGCATCGCCCTCGCGGCGGCCCTCCTCACCCTGGCCGCGGTCTGGCTCATCCTGGGCGCGGCCCTGAAGCCGCTCGACGCGGCCGCGGAAGCGATACGCGACATAGCGGAGGGCGAGGGAGACCTCACGCGGAGCGTGCCGACGGGGCGGCGAGACGAGATCGGCCGCCTGGTGGAGGGCTTCAACCTCTTTGTCGGCACCCTGCGCGGCATGGTCGCGGGCCTCAAGGAATCGCAGGGCTCCCTCGACCTCCTCGGCGAGGAGATCGCGGCCGGCGCCCACGAGTCGGCGAGCTCCGTCGCCCAGATCCTCGCCAACGCCGAAAGCGTGCGCCGCCTGGCCTCCGGCCAATCCGTCAGCGCGGAGGGCGTCGAAAAGTCCATGGAACGCGTCGTCGGGGGCCTCGGCCGCCTTGACGGCCTCGTGGCGGGCCAGGCTTCCGGCGTCGCCGAGTCCTCCTCCTCGATCGAGCGGATGATCGCCGGCCTCGACAACGTCGACCGGTCCGTCGGCGCCATGTCGAGCCGCTTCGGCGAGCTCCGGGGCGCCGCCACCGAGGGCCGCCGCAAGCAGGAGGCCGTCCACGAAAGGATCAAGTCCGTCGGCGAGCAGTCGGAGCTCCTCGTCGAGGCCAACGAGATCATCGCCGGCATCGCCTCCCAGACCAACCTCCTCGCCATGAACGCCGCCATCGAGGCGGCCCACGCCGGAGACGCGGGAAAGGGCTTCTCCGTCGTCGCCGACGAGATCCGCCGCCTCTCGGAAACCGCGGCCGAACAGTCGCGCGGCATCGGCCAGGAACTCGGCAGCATCCGCGCCACCATCGTCGACGTCGTCGCCGCCTCCACCGAGTCGGAGGCCGCCTTCGGCCTCCTCGCCGACGGGATCGACGCCACCGGCGAACTCGTGCGGCACATGGAAGAGGCCTCCGTCGAGCAGCGCCAGGGTTCGGCCCGCATCCTCGAGGCCCTCGCCGGCATGAACGAAGCTTCCTCCGAACTCCGCGCGGCCGCCGGCGCCATCCGCGGCGAGGCCGAAACCGTCCTCGACGAGTCGCGCAAGGTTTCGGACTCCGCCGACGCCATCAAGAGCAGCATGGACGAAATGAGCGCCGGAGCCGACGAGATCAACCGCGCGGCCCAGGAGGTCTCCCGCATCGCCGCGGACACCCGCGCCAACATCCAGGCCATGGACGAAAGGATCGGCCGCTTCAAGGCCTGAAACCCATTGACAGC
>JAEUJG010000327.1 GCA_016794765.1 Spirochaetaceae bacterium
ACGAAGGTGGCCAAATGAAACAGAAACTCCGGCTCTTCCTCATCGACAACGCGGTCGTCATCCTCTTCATCGTCATCATCGCGGCCGCCATCCCCGTCTCCGGCTTCTCGCCGAAGTACCTGGTCCAGGAGATCCTGACGAGGCTCGGCCGTAACGCCTTCCTCGTGCTCTCCCTGCTCCTGCCGGTCATGGCGGGCATGGGCCTCAACTTCGGCATGGTCCTCGGCGCGATGGCCGGCCAGATCGGCCTCATCTTCGTGACGGACTGGAACATCGTCGGCCTGCCCGGCGTCATGCTCGCCGCGATCATCTCGACGCCGATCGCCGTGCTCCTCGGCTGGATCTGCGGCCAGGTCCTGAACCGGGCCAAGGGCCGGGAAATGGTGACGGGCTACATCCTCGGCTTCTTCATGAACGGCATCTACCAGTTCCTGGTCCTCTACGCGATGGGCACCATCATCCCGATCCTGACGCCGGCTATCCTGCTTTCGCGCGGCTACGGCATCCGCAACGTCATCGACCTCATCGGCGTGCGCCAGTCCCTCGACAAGCTGATCCCGCTCACGGTGGCCGGCCTCAGGATCCCGGCGGCCACCTATCTCGTCATCGCCGCGATGTGCGTCTTCATCGTCTGGTTCCGCAAGACCAAGCTCGGCCAGGACATGCGGGCGGTCGGACAGGACCGCGGGGTCTCTCTGGCCTCCGGCATCCCCGTAGAGCGCACGCGGGTCGTGGCCATCATCATCTCGACCCTCCTCGCCTGCTACGGCCAGATCATCTTCCTCCAGAACATCGGCACGCTCAACACCTACAACTCCCACGAGCAGACGGGCATGTTCTCCATCGCGGCCCTCCTCATCGGCGGCGCCTCGGTCGCGCGCGCCTCCATCCCGAACGTGATCGTCGGCGTCGTCCTCTTCCACCTCATGTTCATCCTCTCGCCGATGGCCGGCAAGAACCTCATCGGCTCCGCGCAGCTCGGCGAGTTCTTCCGGCAGTTCATCAGCTACGGCGTCATCGCGCTGTCGCTCGTGCTCTTCGCCTGGAAGCGCCAAGCCAACGCCGACGCGGCGCGCGCCTCCCTCCGCGGGGGCACCAGGTCCGCGCTGGCGAAGGCGGCGACGGCCAAGGCGGAACGCGATGCCAAGGGAGGCAAGAAATGACCAAGCGCAGAATTGTCGCGCGCTCCTCTTTGGCCGCGGCGGTCCTGGCCCTGTCGGTTGCGCTCTTCCTCACGGGCAAGGGCCACACCATCTACCTCGACACGAACTCCGTCGGGGAGGGCGACGCCAAGCTGCGCGCCCCCGAGCTCTCGGCCGTCTACGTCGACGGCTCCGACGAGCCGGAGGAGATGGGCCGCGCCGAGCGCGCGATCGCGATGGTGATGGGGGCCCGCCACGTGATCAGGGTCGAGTCCCTGGACGGCGACGAGAAGAAAGCCTCGAGGACCATCAGGATCCCGCTGGCCTGGAGCGAGGTCGTCGTGTCGATCCCCGCGATCATGGCGGGCGCCGGGGACGAGGCGGTGCTCTACCGCTTCACGGCCCCTCCCCGACAGGACGAACCGGCCGAGCTCACCATCCAGCAGGCCGACAGCGACGTCATCCAGTTGGCGCCGGACGCGGCCGAGGTCAAGCCCGCCCCCTAGCGCGGGGGCGTCGGCCGACGCTTCGGCATTTTCAAGGCGGCCCCGCTCGGGGCCGCCTTTCTTTATGCGCGCGGGCTTTGACCGGGAATCGCGGCCGGGGAGGGGCACGGAGGCAAGGGAGCCGCCGGCGCCATGGGCGCTTCAGGAGCCGAAGGCGCTCGGCAGGTAGGCGTTCTTGAAGGGGAGGCCGAAGGCGGCCTCGAGGAGCTCGGGCACGAGGACGGCTGGAGCCGGTCCGCAGGCGAGGATTTC
>JAEUJG010000347.1 GCA_016794765.1 Spirochaetaceae bacterium
ATCGAGCCGGAAAGGCTCGGGATCGGCGGTGTCGTGTCCACGACCAGGCTCAAGGTGGCGCCATCGCTGCTGGTCAAGCCCGCGAGGGCGTCGACCGCCGCGCCGGCCTCGGTCAGGATCGTATAGGTTCCTTCGCCGGGCAGGGTCAGGCGGGCGGTGTACGTGGATCCGCCGCCGCCAAAACCGCTGAACACCGCGCCCGCGGGGCCCTGCACCGTGGTGCGGTTCGGCGTGTCGCCGCTCGTCGGGGCAAAGCCGCTTACCGCCTCCGTGAAGTTGAAGGTGAGGTCGAAGACCGTCGAGGAGCTCGGGCTCGCGGGACTGGCGCCGATCGCGAGGCTCAAGGCGTCTGGATTGAAGATCCAGTCGAAGGCGACGGCGTCGTTGCCGTCGCCGGACGAGTTCGTCACCGAGCCGGCGGGCAGGACAAAACCGGCCCGGCCTGCCGAGAGCGCGGTCAGGGTAAAGCTTGTGGCCGCGCCGGTGTTGTGAAAATCGGCGATGGAGGCGTTTTCCGGGATCAGGCGCTCCGGGGCGGGCCAGGCTTCGTCGCTCCAAGCGATGGTGACGCCGAGCCGCCTGAAGGGGCTCGTGACGCCGGCCGCCAGGCTCGGGCTCAGGCCGAGCGCGGCCTCGAGCTTCTTGCCGCGGCGGTCGGGGAGGTTCGGGTCGATTCGCGGATCGATGAGGAAGTTGCTGCATCCCGCGCCGGCCAGAAGTAGGACCGTGCCGAGGAGCAACGGAAGTTTCGGAGATCGTCCACGTTTGTTTCCGATCGGGGAAGTCATGTGCGCTCCCATGGTCGCCGGCTAGCGACCGAGCTTGAGCCGGGCGCCGGCTTCGATGCCGGCCTGAAAGCCCCAGTAGGCCCGGCTCGGGAAAAGGCGGATTCCCGGAGCCAGGACAAGGGACCAGCGCGAACCGCGCCCTCCGGGGCCGAAATCCAGCGCGAGCTCCGCGGAGTAGAATTGATCGGCGTAGGCGATCCAGGTGACGGCGGTCTCGAGTTCGTTGAGGCTGGCCCGCGCCAGATGAACCACGAGGCCGGCGCCCAGCCGGGGGACCAGGCTGAGCTTGGCCGCGGGCAGGGGAAAGCGCCAACCGGAGCGGAGGAGCGCATGGCCGCGAAGAAGACTTTCGATGTAGGGGTTTCCGCTGGCCAACAGGTCGAAACCGGCGGTGAGACCGAGCTCGATCGGACTGTTCGCGATTCGTGCGGCCAATTCAAGGGAAAGGCCTCCGCCCGACACCGCATAGCCGCGGTAGCGGCCGACGGGCAGGTCGAAGGATAGGCCCACGCCGAGACGCGGGTTGTTGAGGAAGCGCGGCGCGGGCGCCGCAGGTTCGGGTGACGGTACGGGCGCCGCCGGTTCGGGCGCCGGTTCCGGATCAGCCGCCGGCGTCGAGGCCGCGGATAACGCCTCGGCCGTGGCGATCGGCGTCGCCGATTCGGGTATTTCTTGGGCGAACAGCAACGTTGAGCTCAGGTAAAGCAGCGAAAAGGCCAGTTGGCTCGTACGCATAGGCTCCTTGTCTGCCGCGGCGCTGTTTGGCGATCTGAAAAATGGATAACTGAATGTGACATATTTAATATAATAGAGAATTACAAAGACTGTCAATATTGTCGGAAATAGCAAAAAAGCCTCGTCAAGGATGGAGCGGGGTCGGCCACGCGGCAGGAAGGATTGCTTGACACGTCAAGCAAATTGAAGGAATACTGCTTGAGTAGTCAAACATATTCGGTCGCCGGCGCGCGGCCGGCGCGCGGCCGGCGCGGCGGCCGGCGCGGCGGCCGGCGCGGGGAAGCATGCCGCGATCCGCGACGAAGCGAAAACCAAGGAGTTCCCATGAATTTCCGGAAGGTCAACCATCTTTGGCAGAGCCTTGCCCTCCTGTTGGCTCCGATCATCCTGACCTTGTTGCTCGTGTTCCGGCGGGAAATGTCGCCGTGGACCTGGATGCTCGCCCTTCACCTGCCGTTCCTCATGTTCCACGAAATCGAGGAATATGTCCTGTCGCCCATGAGCTTCAAGGAGTTCTTCAACACCAAGTCGCCCCTGGGCTCGGGACGGGATCCAGAGTATCCCCTGGACGAAGCCTACGTTTTCCAGGTCAACATCGGCATCGCCTGGCCCGTCGTCATCGCCGGAGCCGCGCTCGCCGACCTGGCCCCGTGGATGGGCATGGCGATGATCTGGTTCGAAATCATCATCAACAACATCATGCACACCGTCTTTTTCCAGGGCGGGAGGAAACCAACCTACAATCCGGGCCTCGTCACGAACTGCCTTGTCCTCGTGCCGTATTGCGTGCTGGCCATCGTGACGGCGGCTGGTTTCTTTCGCTGGTGGGACTGGGGGCTCTCGCTGGTCCTGGGCGCCGGCCTGGCCGCCGTCCTCGGTTCCAAGACCCGCGTCCGACTCAAATCGCGGCCGGACGGGGACGCGTGATCGTCAACCGAAAGGTCGGCGCCCTCTTCCGCATGGGCGACGCCTTCCTGAACCGCGAGCTCGAAGCGACGGGCCTGACGAGCGGCTCGGCCTACCTGGTGCTTGAGCTCGCCGCGGGCGGCACGCTCAACCTGACCGAGCTGTCTCGTCGCGTCGGCGTCGACCGCGCGCACAGCACGCGGATGGCGCGGCTGCTCGAGGAGGGGGGCTTCATTCACCGGACGACCGATCCCGACGACGGCCGGGGAACCCTCCTCTCGCTCAGCGCCAAGGGCCGCCACGCGGCAGCGGCCGTCGAGAAGGCCATGCTCGCGTGGGTCGCCCTCATTACCGAGGGGGTCGCGCCGGAAGACCTCGCGGCGACCGGCCGGTCCTTCGACCGCTTCTACGAGAACGCCGTGGCCGCCCAAAGCCCCTCGGCCCGCTGAACGGCGGGGCGGGGAGCCGAGGAGCGCCGACGGCGGCGCAGCGCCCCGGCCGGTCAGGTTTCGCTCAACGCGTGCAGATCATCCCGCCGTCGATGAAGAGCGTCTCCCCGTTGACGTAGGCGGCCGCGTCGGAGCAGAGGAAGAGGACGCCGGCCGCGATGTCTCCGGGCGTCGCGATGCGGCGGGCGGGGATCTTGGCCTCGAACTCCGCGGCCTGGTCGGGATCGCCGAGCATGTTCTTCGTGAGGCCGGTCAGGACCATGCCCGGACCGACGGCGTTCACGTTGATGCGGTAGCCGGCAAGGTCGGCGGCCATACCCTGGGTCATCATCTTGGCGGCGCCCTTCGACGCGTTGTAGATGCTCTGCCCTTGGCCGGCGATGACCGACATGATGGAGGTGATGTTGACGATCTTGCCGTAGTCGCGGTCCATCATAGAGGGCAGCACGGCCCGGGAGAAGTGGAAGATCGAGCGCACGTTGATGTCCATCACGCGGTCGTATTCCTCGTCCTCCATCATCGCGAAGGGGACGAACTGGCCCGTGCCCGCGTTGTTCACGAGGATGTCGACGGGGCCGAGGGCGGCCGCGGCGGCGGCCGCGAAGGAGAAGACCTCGTCCTTCCGGGACACGTCCACCTTGCCCCGGTGGCATTTCCGGCCGAGCGCCAGGATTTCGGCCTCCGCCGACTTGAGTCCCTCCTCGTTGAGATCGCATATCGCGACGTTGGATCCCTCCACCGCGAGTCCGACGGCGGAGGCGCGGCCGATGCCGGAGGCCGCTCCCGTGACGATGGCCGTCCTGCCCTTGAAGCGGTAGGCCCTTTTCTCCTCGGCTTCGGTCATGTCGACGCTCCTTTTTCCGCGCCCGAGCCCGCCGCGGCCGGAAGGCCGGCGTGGGGGCGCGCGACGCCGGCGATGAGGCCCTCCCGGGCCTTCCGCCACACCAGGAAGGCCGCCGCGAGGAAGCTCCCCTGCGTGGCCAGGTTCACGAACTGGTCAAGCCAGTTCATCAGGATCCGGTCCTCGAATCGCGCCTGGAGGGAGGGGGAGGCGAGCATGCCCATCGCCAGCATGCCGGCGACCGAGACGACGGCGAGGACGCCCGCCGCGGGCACCCCTTCCCTGAAGGAGAACCAGGCGAGGATGCCGACCGTCGCGAGTTGGAGGACGATCATCGCGACCATCGAGCCGAGCTTGACGGCGGCGAAATGGCCCGCCAGGAAGCCGGCGCCGGCGTTCTTGGCCAGGACGAGCCCGAAGGCCAGGCCCAGGAAGAGGCCGACAGCGAAGGGCGATATCCAGGCGAGGGTCTCGGCCGTCTTGGTCCTTTCGCCGCGCGGGTCGCGGCCGGAATAGCGGCGGGCGCCCAGGATGATGGCGGTCGCCGTGGCCAGGAAGGCCGCCGCCATCATCGGGAACATGTGGTCGTAGAGGAAGCCCGACTCGGTGACGGGCCGCGCGGCGATGGCGTCCAGGACCTTGGAAAGGGCCTTGAGGAAGCCCGAGAGGCCCGCGAGGAAGGCGCCGAACATGAACATGCCCGCGAGTTCGCGCTCGCCCATCTTGCGCATCATGCGGACGATGAACCAGGCCCCGCCGAGGTAGCAGAGCGTGGGGATGAAGTCCGCGAGGGCCATCGCGAGGCTGGCCTTTCCCATCAGGCGCCTCCTTCCCGGTCCGGAACGAAGCGGAAGCCGTAGACCCAGGCGCCCGTGTCCTCCCGTCGGTGCTTGCGGAAGACGGCGCGGACGCGGAGTCCCGCGCCGACCTCCTCTTCGGGGCCGACGTCGACCACGTCGCCGAGGACGTGCGCGCCGTCGTCGAGCCGCACCACGACCATGCGGCGGGGGAGGTCGTCGCCGTAGCCCCAGGCGGGGAAGCCGAGGTCGTCCTTCACGTGGGCGACCACCTCGCCCCGGTCGGCGCAGACGTGGCTTTCCATCCGCCGTTCGTGGCAGGCGGGGCAGAGGAGGCCCTTGCGCGGCGGGAAATACACCCTGCCGCAGGCGCCGCACCTGGATCCTTCGATCAGGTACCGTCCCCTCTTGCCGCGGTACCAGACCGCGCTCGAGAAGGTGTCCACGCGGACCAAGGCCTCGGGGAAATCCTGGCTCATCTTCACCACCTCCTCTGGACCACGCCCGCGACGTCGAGGGAGTGGTGGGTGCCGTAGGACGAGTTGACGCCGACGCGCGCGCCGTCCACCTGCCGTTCCCCGCACTCGCCGCGGAGCTGCAGGAAGTTCTCGATGACGCCGGCCTGGAAGTCGCAGCCCACGGAGCCGTGGCCGAAGGCCGGCCCTCCTCCGTAGGTGTTCACCGGGCACTTGGAGCCGAGCGCCATGCCGCCGGAGCGGACGTAGTCCGCGCCCTTGCCGAGCGGCGCCAGGCCCAGGGCCTCGATCGCCATGAAGCCCTCGAAGGCGGTCAGGTCGTGGACCTGACAGACCCCCGCGTCGGCCGCGGTGACGCCGGCCATCGCGTAGGCTTCCTTCGCCGCGACCATGAGGCCGGACAACTCGGCCATGTCGAACCCGCGCAGGCCCTCCACGGGCCAGTCGTTGAAGTTGCCCATGTAGGGCGGCCGGTACGCGTAGGCCACGTCGAACTGGACGGGCTTGTCGGTGAAGCGCCCGGCGATCTCCTCGCCGCAGAGGACGAAGGCGCTCGCCACGCCGCCGCGGTTGGTGGCCTGGCGCTGGCGTTCGGCCTCCGGCGTGTCGGCGGAGAGCTCCTCCAGGCTGGGCATGGGCTTCGAATACTCGGCGGCCAGGGGGTTGCGGCGGGCGAACCAGTGGCACTGGTGGACCCAGCGGGCCGCGTCCTCGATCGTGGCGCCGTACTTCCGGCGGTAGTAGTCGTCGCGGAGGCCGCCGTAGTTGATGTGGGTGAGGCCCATGAGGTAATCGTAGTCGCAGTAGTTGCCCTCGGAGTTCATGGCCTCCATGGCGTCGTAGTTGTCCGAGCGCGCGAAGCCCAGGGACACGACGATGTCGCAGCGGCCCGAGGCGATGGCGTTCCAGGCGGCCCAGCTCGCGACCCCGTTGCCGGCGCAGGCGCTCGAGGTCACGAGGACGGGCTTGGGCGCGAGGGCCAGGGCGTCGGCCACCTGGGGGCCGATCGAGGAGTCCACGATGGTGCGGTCGTTGTAGGCGACGCAGGCCAGGTCCACCTCGCGCGGCTTCACGCCCGCGGCGTCCAGGGCCAGGCAATAGGCCTCGGTCGCGAGTTCGCGCCAGGTCCAGTCCATCGGTATTGAAGGTGGCGTCACGGCGCCGCCGAGCATCATCACCTTGCGGAAGGTCTTGCCCATGGCCTGCCCCTTCAGTAGAAGTTTGAAAGCTGCCCGGCGGGCCGGATCAGCTTTTGCTCGAGCTTGAGCATGGTCGCGTAGTCGACCATGAGCTTGTCCTCGATCTGCGAAAGCACCGTGCCCGCGCCGTCGCGCGACGCCGCCAGGGCTTCCGTCGTCCGCAGGCTCCAGACGTCGCAGCCGGCGCCGGAGCCGTAGTCCGCGACGCCGACGAGCTCTCCGGCCTCGGCCCAGTCGAGGATGTGGGCCAGCGCCAGGAAGGACTGGGCCGCGCCCGCGTCGCCGATCATTTGGGTGAGGACGTAGGGCAGGACCTGCATCATGTCGAGGCCGCACTTGCCCATGGTCATGAGGGCCCGGACGCCCGTCTTCTGTGGCACCACGAACTTGGCGTAGTCCGAGGGCCCGGTCGCGGTGGCGGCGAAGTAGTCCGAGACCGCGGGCACGACGTGGTCCAGGAGGCCCCAGTTGGCGACCCAGCCGTAGAATCCGGCGCCCGACTGGATGAAGCGCTCGCCTTCGACGCGGAAGTAGTCGTTCTGGTCCCAGGAGTGGGTCCTCCAGGGGCCGAGCTCCGCGAGGCCGGCCGCGCGGCCGACGAGGAGGGCGCAGGCGCCCGCCCCGGCCACGTACTCGACCACCTGGCCCGGCGCGACGTGGCGGTTCGGCGTGTCCGCGGCCACCACAAGGGCGCGTTGCACGACGCCGCTCTCCACGAGGCCGCGGGCCAGGGTCAGGGCCGCCGAGCCCGATCGTTCCGCGCACTGCACGTCGCAGGCCAGTGCCCCGGGCGGAATGTCGAGCGCGTCCTTGAGGACCTCCGCCGCCGCCTTGGTCGCGTAGGGCGAGGTGCCCGTTCCGAGGAGGACCGCGCCGATCCCGAGCCCGGCCGCGCCGCCGACCCCCGCGGCGCCATCCGCGCCGCCTCCGGCTTTCGCCGCGCCTCCCGCGGCCATTCCCGCGGCGGCCCGCTCGAGGCAGGCGCGTCCCGCGGCGACCGCCAGCGTCAGCGTATCCTCGTCGGGGCCGAGGACGGCCCGCTCGCCGATGGAGAGCAGGTCGAGGAAGGACTCCGCCAGGTTGCCCCAGACGGCGCGGATCTCGGTGCCCGCGATCCGGCGCCGCGGGACGGCCGTCCCGTAGGCGAGTATGCCGCTCATCGCGCGCTACGCTTTCTTGGGGATGTCCCAGAGTCCCGAGAACGCGATGGAATCCATCATCGGCCCCTTCATCTTGAGGAGCTTGGCGTTGACGAGCTTCATCGGCGGCGTCTCGCCGGTGAACATCTGGCAGATGTATTCGGAGTTCCCGGAGATCGTGAGCTTGGGCTCGCGGGTCTGGCCCTCCTCGACGGTGCAGGCGCCGTTCTCGACGCTGAGCGTCCATTTGGAGGGCTCCTCGCCCTGGAGATCGAAAAGGATGACGCGGTTCCAGCCCTTGGCCTTCTCCGGTTTGAAGATGGAGGGGAGCGAGTTGACGACTTCGGCGATCCTGGACATGGTTTTCCTCCTTGCGCGTTGCGCGATATGGGCCGTCATTCGACGGCGCCGAACACCTTTTCCTGGACTTCGAGGATGCGGGGCATGTCGTCCGCGGGCAGTGTCGTCAGGCGGAAGCGGCAGGCGGAGCCGTCGATTCCGAGGGAAACCTCCCTCTCGTAGGCCGGCGAGACCATGGGCGGCATCGTGATCATCATCGTGGCGAGGCCGTGGACCTCGCAGTAGCGGCAGAAACCCCAGCCGAGGGAGCGCGGCGGCAGGCCTTCCCAGCGCTCGACGGCCTCGTAGACCCCGGCCAGTTCGCAGTTCTCGAGGACGCTGACGCGGACGGATGCATCCCCCTCCGCGCGCTCGGGCTCCGAGTGGAAGAATTGGTCGGCGTACATGCCGCGGAGGCCGAGTTCCATGAGGTCGCCGATGTCCTCGAAGCCGGCCTTGGGCAGGGCCGTCGCGAAGAAAGCCCGGGACACGTCCCACATGAAGTCGCCCTCCGTCGCGGCAACGGCGTCGCGCAACGCGGCCTCTCCGCCGCGGCGGACGAGCTCCGCCGCGCAGGTCGCGCCGGCGACGAGGAACCGGTTGTAGTTCGCGACGCTCCTCGCGCAGAGGCCGAGCCAGCGGTCGAGGAGGGAGCGGGGGAAGGCGCCGACGGCCACGACGGCTTCGGACTCATCCTGGAGGGCGCGCATCGTCTCGGCCCAATCGGGGGGCATGTCGAGGGGGGCGGCGGCCACGGCCTCGACGACGGCCGGAAGGCCGCGGCCCGCCTTCGCCGCGAGTTCCCTCATGTCGGCCAGGAAGCGGCCCGCGTAGTCGGCGATCCGCGCCGCGACGGCGGGCTCCCCGGCCAGGCCGGGAAGGGCCGCGCCGCGGAGGAGCGTGGCCAGGCGCAGCGGCATCTCGTGCTCGACGCTGGCCCAGTAGGCCGCCATCACGCGGAGCCCGGGATACCAGTCCCGCTCGGCGACCTGTTCGCCGCGCCAGAGCTTTTCGTACTCGCCCTTTTCCCAATAGCCGAGGGCCAGGCCGAGGTTCCGGGCCCACTTGTGGTTGTGGAACTCGCTGTAGTTCACGCCGCCTCCCCGCGCGGGCCCCGGCGGGCCGCCCGCGCTGTCTTCCCCTCGAGGCTTTTCCCTCCGCTCCCGATGCGGTACTCTGCGATCACGGCGCCTGGCCCGGTCCTCCGGAGGGGAGCCAAGGGTGTTCGATATAATGCACCCATGAGTGTATTATATCGAGCCTGTTGATTCACGCAAGGAGAAAAGATGTCCGACGAGCGAAAATCCGTCCGGGGGAGGCCGAGGACCGACGCGAGGGAACGCATCCTCGACGCCGCGGCGATGCTTTTGGCAAAGCGCGGCGCCGAAGTATCGACGGAGGAGATAGCCGACGCGGCCGGGGTGGCCCGCCGGACCGTGTTCAATTACTTCCCGGCGCGGGAGGACCTCCTGCGCGCCTGCCTTGACCCCATCCTCGAGGACGGCATCGCCATAGCCGAGGACCTGTTGGCGCGGGGAGGGCGAGGGAGCGCCGCCCTGGGTGAGCTGTGCGGGGAGCTCCTCCGCCGGCAGGGCGACCGCATCGGCCTCCTCGGGGCCGTGGACTTCGCCGGCTCGGCCGGGGTCGAGGCCCTGCACCGCCGCTACATCGAGCGCTTCCGCGAGCTGGCCGGCGAGGAGGTCGACGCCTCGACCCTCTACGCGGTGTACCGCTGCTTCGCGCCCCTGTCCTCGGTCGTCGCGGGCGAGGCGGACGGACCGGAACGCTTCGGGGCCGCGATGCGCGGCCTCGTCGAGGGGATGCTGAAGGGCCGCCGTCGGCGCTAGCCGCCGCCGTCCGCGCCGCCCGGGCGCGGCGACGGACGGCCCAACCGCTTCCGGGCCGGTCGCCGGGCCGGTCGCCGCCGCGAAGGGCGGTCCCGGCCGCCGGCGCCTTCAGTCGGCGGGTCCCGGCTCGCGGCGGATTTCGCGCGCGGCCGCGGCCGCGGCAGAGAGCATCGCGTCGCAGTAGGACGCGTCGAGGGTCATGGCGTCCGTCGCCATCGCGGAATCGAACGACGCGCCCGAAAAGGCGTCGTGGCGGCGCGCGTCGCGCCCTTGGGTAGACTTCGTCACAGCGTCCATATCGACGCCTCCTACATGGGAAGATTGTGCGATCTTGGTGTCCGGTCGGGGCGTCCAGTCGCGCCGAAGGCGAAAAAAAGCCGCCGCCTCTCGAGGAGGGCGGCGGCCTGTTCCCGGCGGGAAGGTCCTTCGCTCTACGCGTTAGGCGCTTCCGGCCTCTGGATGCGGGTTGCTCGCTTCGCCCGGCCGGTCGCCGAAGGAGCCCCGTAGGTCGCCAAGAAGGACGACGATAAGGCTGATGACGACGAGAATGACGACGAGGACGAGGGAAAGGGAGAGGGGGGAAGAGGAGAGGCTCGCGCCGAAACGCGCGGGTGTGGCGGTGATGGTCGTGTCGATGGCGATTGAACCCACGGCGCACTGTCTCCTTGTAGAGATTCGATCCTCTCGCGCAAAACGTATCATGGGATGAAACGGGGGTCAAGCGCGTAACGCCGGATTCCGGAACTTTTTCCCGTCGCCGGCGCGGGTGCGAGCGTGTGCAAGCGCGCGGCGCTCGGCGCATGACGAGGGACGCGGGCGCGCGGTGCCGTCGTGCCCTGGTGGCGCGCAGCTCCGTGGCACCGTGCCGCGCCGCGCCGCGACAACGCTTGTTCCTTGCTTCCGGCGACGGATGCCCTATAGTGAAGGCAAGGTCATGATGGCGATGGCGCGTCCATCGCAAGGGAGGCGAGCATGTCCAAGACCCTGCGCGCAAACGATGGTTCGGCCGGCGCGGCTTGGCGCGTGAATCGCGCGGCGGTCGCCGCCGCCCTGGCGGTCGCGGTCCTGTTCGGTTCGTCCTGCGCCAGCGCCCGGGACGAGGGCAGCAAACCGGACGCCGTGGGCGGCGTCAGCCTCGTCGCTCCGGCGGCCGCGGTGGCCGCGGAGGAGCTTCCCGGCCCGGTCGCCGCCGGCAAGGTCCTGGTCGTCTACTTCACGACGGGCAACGCCGCCGAGCGGGTCGCCAAGGACCTGGCCTCCCTCCACGGAGCGGACCTCGAAAGAATAGAGGATCTGAAGCCGCGGAGCT
>JAEUJG010000373.1 GCA_016794765.1 Spirochaetaceae bacterium
GAGGGCCTGCCGCTCGAGATAGGGCCGCGCGGCCGCGCCGTCGGCCCAGTGGACGAGCGAGACGGCCGCGTCCCCGAACTCGAGCGCGGTGAACCCGTTCTTGCCCGTCGCGCAGCCTGAGTTGAACAGGCAGGGGACCACGAGGTCGCGGTCCTCGTAGAGCCCGCGAGAAAGGCCGTACTTGCGGTCCCGCTTCTTCAGGCGCTCGAATTCCCCGCGGTACAGCCCGACCAGCTCCGCGATGCGCAGGCGGCGTTCCTCGCCGGCGGCGGGATATTCACGCAGGAGACTCTCCATCGACCAGCGGAGCGAGTCGTACTTTGAGAGGGACTCGAAGAGGGGCCGGTGCGTGTGCCCGGCCACGGCCGCGATCCCGAGGCGCCGCGCCGCCTTGTAGATCCGCCTTTCCGTCTTGTACCTCGCGTGCGAATCGCGGGAGACGCTCGCGTTCTTGACGTTGAGCGGCTTGGCGAGATGGCGGACGATGAAGTCCGACAGGTAATTGTGCTTCGAGAGGAAGCGCGAAGCCTGGTGTCCGTGGAAAACGAAGAAGCGCCGTTCGCCGTGGAGCAGCGAGAGCCCGTGGAGGAGCTCGTAGGGGTGGTCCTTAGCGCCGAGCAGTGACAGGTCGTGGTTGCCGATTATCTTCCGGAGCGCGCCGCGTTGCGCGAACTCGTCAAAGACCGCGTAGAGAGGCCCCCAGGCGCGCCGGATCTCCGCGCGGGAAAACTTGTGCAGCTCCTCGATGTCGCCGTTGAGGACGAGCGTATACCCGCGCGGCAGGTACCACTCGCGGAGGGCGGAGCGGAGGAGCGCCCGGTTGGCGGTCAGGTCGTCGCGGGAACCGCCGTCGCCCATGTGGAGGTCGCTCACGACGACGTAGCGCCTTCCCCCGTCGAGGCTCTCGGAGGGCGACGCCTCCACGAGGGTCGTGAAGGAATCGAGGAAATCTTCGAAGGCCATGGATCGCTCCTCCCGCGGGCGGGCCCGAGCCCCCGCGTGTCCGGGAGCCTACGCCGCCGCGGTCAGGCCGCGATGAGGAGCGCGTGAGTTTTTCGTGAGGGAAGGCCCCGCCGGTCCCGGGCTCAGGCTCCGGCCAGGAGCTTGCGGCCGAAGCCCTCGGGATCCTCGAGGTCCTCGGGTTTGAGGAGGACATAGCCCTCCTCGTCCATGGACATCACGAGGGCGGTGCTCCATCTCCCCGCGGCCCCGCGGAGAAGGCGTTCGAGCCGGGCGCGGACGCCCGCGTCGCGGCGGTCGGGCACGAAGAGCTCCACGTAGCCCTCGCTGAAGGAGGCGACGGAAATCCAGCCGAGCCTCAGCACCACGTCGCAGACGTTGCGGCAGTCGCCGACGAGGTCGCCGTGGGTCCGGATCCAGTCCTCGTGGAAGCCGGGCACGGGAATGACCACCCCACCCTCGGTGAGCCAGCTCGCGCCGCGGAGAAGCTCGAAGCGGGAGGGGCCGGCCTGGGTGGCGGTCACGGCGCCTCCGGATCGGGCGCGTCGGGGAAGGCCGCCAGGAAGGCGCGGAAATAGTCGGGCACGGCGGCGCGCGCGACGCGGCCTCCCGGCAGTTCGAGGCGCCAGGCGAGGAGGAGGAGGCGCTTCAGGCCGTATTCCTTCTTGAGGCGCTTGTTGAGGGCGAAGGCGCCGTGCTGGTCGTCGCCGAGGATGGGGACGCCGGCCCGCGCCAGGTGGAGCCTGATCTGGTGGGTACGCCCCGTGCCGAGGGCCAGCTCGAGATAGGAGAAGCCCGCGGGAGCGGCCTCCCCCGCGCCGAACCGGCCGATGAGGCGCCAACCGGTTTCCGCCGGCTTGTCCGCGCCTCGCACGGGCACGGGCTCCACGAGGCGGCCGCCCTCCCCCGGAAGGGTGCCCGCGACGACGGCGCGGTAGAGCTTGGCCACGGAGCGGGAGGCTATCTCGGCGGTCCAGCGCGAGGCGGCCCGGGAGGTCTTGGCGACGATGATGCAGCCCGCCGTCTCCTTGTCCAGGCGATGGACCAGGAAGGGCCGGAAGCCGTAGTCGCGCTCGACCGCCTCGACGAGGGAGACGCGCACCTCGGCGCCCGGCTGGGCGGCCAGGCCCGCGGGCTTGTCCAGGATGAGGATCTCCTCGTCTTCGTACAGCGCCGGAATCATGGGGCGAAATATAGCGGAGGCGTCGGCGCCGCGCAAGGCGGATAGTTAGGCAGTCCTAGCTTTTTTCGCCGCTTCCTAGATGCGGAAGCCCCGGAATGCTAGGGTTGATCGTTCCCGGAGGTACCGATTGGAAGACCGCATCGCCCTGCTCAAAAAAGCCTCGATCATCGCCCTTGTCGGCAACGCCGTCCTCGCGGTGATGAAACTCCTCGTCGGCTGGCTCGGCGGCAGTCTCGCGGTCCTCGGCGACGGCATCGACTCCTCCACGGACGTCGTCATCTCGATCCTCACCCTCGTCACGGCGGGCATCGTCGCCAAGCCCGGTGACAAGGAACACCCCTACGGCCATTCCCGCGCCGAGACCATCATGACGACGGTCCTGGCCTTCATCGTCTTCTTCGCCGGCGCCCAGCTCCTCTACGGCGCGGCCACGGGCATCATCGCCGGCATCGAGCCCGAGTACCCCTCGAAAATCGCGATCTACGCGACCCTCGTCTCCATCGCGGGCAAGATCGGCCTCGCCTGGAGCCAGGGCCACTACGGAAAGAAATCCGGCTCCGCGATGCTCCTCGCCAACGCCAAGAACATGAAGGGCGACATCGTCACCTCCCTGGCCGTCCTCGTCGGCCTCGGCTCGACCTTCATCCTCGGCCTCCCCCTCCTCGACCGGGTCGCGGCCGTCCTCGTGGCCCTCTGGATCATCAAGAACGCGATCGGGATCTTCAAGGAGGCCAACACCGAACTCATGGACGGCAGCGACGACCACGGTCCCTACGCCGAGGTCTTCGCCGCCGTGGCCTCGGTGGCCGGCGCCGGCAATCCCCATCGCACGCGCATCCGCCGCCTCGGCGCGGAGCT
>JAEUJG010000380.1 GCA_016794765.1 Spirochaetaceae bacterium
GGTGCCCATCTGCGTAAGCGTCGGCGCCGAGTACAACCTCTACATGGGTCGCCTGGCCCTCACTCCCTACGGCGGCGTCGGCGCCAGCTACATCTACGTCTCCGAGGCCCTTTCGGGCTACTCGCGCGACACGAGCGACACCTACATCCCCCACGTCGGCTTCCAGGCCTACGTCTCCGCCTCGTACCTCGTCACGAGGGACATCAAGGTCTTCGGCGAGGTCGGCTTCGAATACTGGCTCAGCTTGGCCCAGTGGCTCTACACAAACTACGGCGGCCTGAGCGTCGGCGGCGGCGTTTCCTTCAAGCTGTAACCGCGCGACAGAAAGCCTTTTTCGGGCTACAATGCGGGGGGAAGCCCGGCGACCGAAGCCGGACTTCCCCCTTTTTCGTCGCCGGTTTCCGCGGCGGAAGGGAGGGCGGCCGCCAGAACCGGCGCCGCCCGCGGCAAAGGAGAAGCTCGATGGACGACAAGGAATTCCTCGCCCTCGACCTGGAAGGCGCGAAGGAGTACATGCTCGCCTACGCGACGAGCGTGAAGACCTATGAGAAGGATATCGCGGCCGCCCGCGCCGAGCTCGCGCTCTGGACGGGGCGCGTCGGCCTCGCCGAATCCAAGGGCGCCGCCGAGCTCGCCGCGGCCGCGCGCGCCAAGGCCGCCGAGATTGAAGGCAAGGTCGCGGCCCTCGAGGGCGAGCGCGCATCCCTGGCCGCCGAGCTCCGCCGCATCCGCGAGCGGCTTCCCTACCTCAAGGCGCGGGAGCGCAGCGTCAATCCCGACCGGCTCCTCGCCGAGCTCCAGCTCCTGACCGGAGAACTCCTCGGCGGCGAGGCCGAAGCCGCTCCCGCCAACCCGAACGGAACGGACGGCGACCAATCCGGCGCCGCGCCCGCCGCGCCCCGCTCGGAGGCCGCGATCGCCCGCGACCTCGGCAAGCTGGAGGCCGCGGCCGCCGCCGACGCGGAACTCGAGGCGCTGAAGCGCAAGATGGGAGGCAATCAGTGAGGCCGCCCATCCTGCCCGGCGAACGCCGGCCCCTCCTCTTCGCCCACCGCGGCGTCTCCTCGGTCGCGCCGGAAAACACGATGGCGGCCTTCAGGCTCGCGAGCGACCAAGGCGTGCCCGGCGTGGAACTCGACATCCACCTGACGGCCGACGGCCAGTTGCCCGTCATCCACGACCACTTCACCGGCCGGACGGCCGGGGCCGAGGGCCTCTCGGCGGGCGCCGAAGCCAAGGGCAAGGGACTCGAGATCGAGCGCAGCCCCTGGAAGGAGCTCAAGGGCCTCGACGTCGGCGCCTGGAAGGGCTCCGAATACGCGGGGGAGCGCATCCCCCTCCTCGGCGAGCTTTTCGAGGAACTCGGCGACCGCCTCTATTTCGACGTCGAACTCAAGTCGAACCGCCGGGACGACTACGGCCTCGAAGCCGCCTTGGCCGCGGCGATCCGTGGCGCCCGCGGCGGCAAGGGAATAGCCGACCGCGTCCTCGTCTCCTCCTTCAATCCGATCTCCCTGGCCCGCTTCAAGGCGCTGATGCCGGAAGTGCCGACGGCCATCATCTGGTGCGACGGCGATGAGTTGCCGCGCCTACTCAGGCTCGGTTTCGGCAGCATCATCGGCAAGGCCGACTACCTGAAGCCCGACAAGGCCAAGGTCAACGCCGGTTCGGCCTTCCGCTGGAGGCGGCTGGCGGGCCAGGCCGTCATTCCCTGGACCGTCGACGAGCCGGAGGAAGCCCGCCGCCTTCTCGCCCTCGGTTGCCAGGGCATCATATCGAACCGTCCGCGCGAGCTCGGCTTACTGAACTAAGGTCCCGGACGCGCCGCGCCGCCGCGGCCCGACGCGCGCCCCCGAAAAAAGGCCGCCCTCGCCGGGCGGCCTTCGTGTCGGTCGGCTGTCGCGCCCCGTCAGGGCAGGCTGGAGAGAAGATCCTTGCCGATGGCGTTCTGGCCCAGCTCGCGGTTGGCGGCGCGGCGCGCGGCCGCCTCGTCGGCGCCGAGGCCGGTGACGGCCTTCTCGCCCGAATAGAGGATGCGGCCCGTCGCGAGTTCCACGACCTTGACGGTCGCCTTGGCGCTCGCCAGGAACATCGAGCCGTCCTTGCGCACCGACTCGAGGCGCGCGACGCCGTAGGCCAGCCGCTCCGCCTTGCCGGCCAGACTCGCCTTGCCGGCGGCCAGGATGGCGTCGTCGTCCATCGCCTGAAGAAGGCCCGAGTCGAGGGCCAGGGCGCGGACGTTGAACTTCTCCTTCGTCAGCGCGTCGACGAGACCGGCCTGGGCCTGGGCGCCGGCGACCGTCTTGCCGCCCTCGTCGAGATCGACGATGGCGACCGCCGTCGCCACGTTGCGCGCGTTGGAGGCGACCTCGTAGTTGAGCTCGAGGTATTTCTGCTTGAACTCCTCGGAGAGGGAGGCGCGGAAGGCCTCGTACTTGGGAGGCAACCTGTCGAGCAGGTCCTGAGCCGACTGGAAGTCGATGCGGACGAGGAGCTTGGCCTTGCCGACGAAATCGGGCGGAGGCGGCGAATAGGAGAGGAGGCCCGAGCCGTCGGTGACGGCGTTTTCCGTCTTGGAGACCGTCCGCGAGCCCTGCTTGCGCTGGTAGCTGACGAGGAGGTTGGCCCCGGCCACGCCGGGCGCGCCGGCGCCCTCGCCGGAAACGACGCGGAGCCTGAAGGGCTCGGGGAAGGGCTGTCCGAGCAGGGCCTTGTAGTTGTCGCCGAGCTTTTCGAAGCGGATGCGCGCCAGGGCGCTGCGGGCCAGGTTCACGTTCCTTTCGAGCTTGACCTCGGCGTTGTCGATGTCGGAACCCGAGGCGGCGACGGCGGCCTCCACGAATTTCCGCACGGCCTCGTAGCCGCGGCCCTGTTCCAGGAAGGCACGGCCCTCCGCCTCGGGCTTGGCGACGGCGTCCTCCTTCTCCTGGAAGACGGCCGCGATGCGCCGCTTTTCCTTTTCCAGGTCGGCGGTCGCATAGGCCGCGAGGATGAAGACGGTCTTCGTGCCCTTCTTCTTGTCCTCGAGGACGTATTTTTCCTTGATCATGAAGCCGGAAAGGCGGTTCGTGGCCTGGGTCGTGACGGTCTGCTTGATGTCGGCGGCGTAGCTGTCGAGGGTGGCGCGGGCGGTGGCGCTCGAGTCGACGGTCACCTTCACGCCGATGTACTGCATGATCCCCGCGATGAGGTTCGCGGCCGCCTCGTCGGTGGCCTTGGCGAGGTCGCCGGTCGAGGTGGCCGCCTGGCCGACAAAGTAGGTGTTGGCCGCGTCGGGCTTGGGCAGGGTGAGGACCCACTCGGGCGCCTTGCCCTGGGCCGGCGCCGTCGTCGCGCAGGCGGCGAGAAGAACGGAGGCGAGGAGGGCTGCAAGGGGGCTGCGCATCTTCACGGTGGCTCCTTTTTCGAAAAATGGTGGGCGCACGAAGGAATCGGAGGATTCCCCGGAGAACCGGGCGGATGGACTCGTCGGGAATCGAGCCGCCCCGTCGTCCGCAAAGGACAACCCGCTCCGGCGGAAGGACCCTGTCGGGTCCCGGGCCGGAGCGGGCGATGGAGCCGCGCGGGCGAGCCGCCCTTCGGCGCCATGGGCGCTCGGGCGGCAGGGGGCGCGGCGCCTTCCTTTAGAAGCCCTCGTAGAAGGACTGCTGGACCATGTCCATGGCGCGCTGCTTCTGCTCGGTCTTGGGCTCGGCGGCGGCCTCGTTCTTGAGAATGGCGTCGATCTGCTTCTTGAGGCTTTCCTTGTCGATGCCCCAAACCTGGATGACGCGGTAGACCTGCTTGTCGGGCTTGCCGTCGGGGGTGAAGGTCTGGAGCTTCGCCCACCACTCGCCCTCCATGCCGAAGCCGGAGAAACGGGCCTCGGAGGCGCTCTTCACGCAGCGCTCCATGTAGGTCTCGATCTTGTCCTTGTCGCCGACCTGGGCGCCCGCGAAGGTATCCTTCACGCGGGTGGAGATCAGCTGGGCGATCGTGGTCTGCGCGTTGAGGCGGCTCGCGGCGAGCTGGACGCCGGTGAGATCCCCGCCCTCCTCCTGGACGACGACGATGTACTTGGCGTTGA
>JAEUJG010000432.1 GCA_016794765.1 Spirochaetaceae bacterium
GGCCACCGCGCCGGCGCGGAGGCTCAGGACGTTTTCGCGGCCGAAGGAACCCGTGGACGGATCGAAGTCGAAGCGGTCGCGGAGGGTCGCCGGCCCGAGGGGCAGGCCGAGCTCGTGGCCGCCGCGGAGCCGGGCATCAACGGAGGAACCGGCCGCGGCGCCCTCGGCGAGGGAGCCGCGGAGCCGCGCGATGAGATCGAGGGGGCCGAAACCCGCGCCGAAGGAGAGGCCGCCCGTCAGGTAGGAGCCCGTCTGGAGCCCGGCCGCGGCATCCGCCTTGAGGTCGAGGCCGCGAAGGAGGGGGAAGCCCTCCGGTCCGAGGCGGAGCTCCGGATCCGCGAAGGAAAGTTGGCCGTCGAAGAGGAGGGCGGCGCGGCCCGTGGACTCCTCGAGGACGATCTCGTCGATCCAGAGCTCCTCGCCGCCCGCGAGGCCGGTCGTCTCGATGCGGAGCCTGGTCGCGCCGGCGCGCGAGAGGTCGAACTTCGTCGTGGCGCCCGCGACCGTGCCGCCCGCGCCCCCTTCGGCGTCGAGGTAGCGCAAGGCAGCGTCCACCGAGGCGTAGGCGAAGGTATAGCGCCGCCAGGTTGTGGCGAGTTGGCCGGCGGGCACCGTGACCGCGAGGGCCTCGGTGCCGACCGCTCCCTCGTCGAGGGCCAGGGTCAGGCTCGCGCCGGCGGGGCCGCGCGCGAAAAAGGAGAAGGTCTTGAGCTTGGCGAGGGGGACGGTCGCTTCGATCTTCGCGAGGCTGACGGCTCCCCCCGCGCCTGCGGCGAGGCGGAGGGCCTGCTGGACGGTGCCGTCCCGATGCGTCGCATCCATATAGGTCGGAAAGCGCGCGCGCAGGGCCGCTTCCTGGATCTCGACGACGCCCGCGCCGGTCGGGAGCGCGGACAGGGGCGAGAAGGAGGAGCCGAAGCCGCCCGAGGCCTCCATGCCCTCGACGCGATAGCGGCCCGAGGCCTCCTCCGTGGTCCAGGTCCCGGCCAGGGCGGCGCGGTGGCGGAAGGCGCCCTCCCCGTCCCGCTCGCCGGCGGTGAGGACGACGCTGCCGGGATTGGAGACGCCGCCCGCGGCGTAGCTCTGGCCGGGCAGGCTCCAGCGGAGGCCGAGGGCCGTCCAGACGGCGCGGTCCGGCCCGAGGTTCAGGGTGCCGCCGATTCCGGCCGCGAGGCTTCCGGCGCGGCGCTCGGAACTTTCCCGCAGGTAGGAGACGGTGATCTCCTCCTGGAGCCCCGGCGGCGTCGCGAGCTTGAGGACGCCGGCATCGGCGTCGACCGTGAAGGCGTAATCGGGCACCCCGTTCCGGCGCAGCTCCACCGAGCCGGCGACGAGATCCTTGTCCACCGAGATCTCCGACACGGCCCTGGCGCGCCGGATGACGATCTCCAGGGGCAGGTAGGGCAGGTAGGCCTTGGGGCCGTCCTCGCCGTAATCGCGGGTGTAGAGCTCGGAGACGCGGGCCTCGAAGGGCCGGGAAAAACGGCCGCCGAGGTCGCGGGGATCGACGATGCCCCCGCGGGAAACCTCGAGATATCCGGCGGGATCGATGCGGACCTCGAAGCTCTCGTCGCGGAGCCCGGAGGCGAGATCGCGCACGAAGGCGTCGGCGCCGCTGGTTTCGACCATCGCGTAGCGGTTCAGGAGCTCGGTTTTCGTCTCGGAGTTGGCCGAATCATAGCGCACAAGAGGATCGAAAAGGAGGGAAACGCTTCGCCCGTCGATGGCGAAGGCGGAATGCGGCGCCGACAGCTCGGTGTAGGAGGCCGCCACGCGCGTGGCCGCGGCGCGCGAGAGGGAAACGACCCCGCTCGATGAAGAATAGGAATACTCGCCCTGGTCGAGTTGCCGGTATTTCCTGCCGTCGCTTCCGACCAAGGTCCCCGTCGTGCTTTCGACATAGACCAGGAGATTCGTGGCGGGCGGCGCGTCGAGCGTCGCGAACCAGCGCCCGCGGAGGAATTGGTTGATCCGCAGCACGGTCTCGGCCAGCTCGGCGCCGCCGATGAAGCGCTTTTCCACGCGGTCGGCCTGGTCGTAGCGCAGCATCGCGCGGCCGTCGAAGGCGTCCGAACCCACGGAGGCGGCGATGCCGAAGGAGCGTCGGCTGCCCTGGCCGAAGGACAGGAAGGGCAGGGTCGGGAAGGATATGCCGTCGTTGCCGATCCTGATCTCGCGGAGGGCCTCGCCCTCGACGCCGCGATAGCCGGCGGCGTAGCGCGCCTGGGAGAGGTCGTCGCTCACGCGCGCCTCGACGAAGATGCGGTCGAAGAGGAGGAAGGACAGGAAGAGATCGGGGCGCTGGGAAAAAAGGAGGGGCTGGAATTCGGCGAGCCGGAGGCCGGAGGCCGCGCTCGACTCGAGGCTTCCTTGGGATAGGAGCTTGAGTTCCCAGGAGCCGCGGACGAGGAACTCCACGTCAGAGCCGCCGAATTCGACGGCGAAGAGGCTGGAGGGAGCCTCGGGAGGAAGGCTTCTCAAGCCCGCGGCGGCCAGGGCGGCCGTCCCGGCGGAGCCGGAAGCGCCGGCGCGGGCGGCCGACGGCGAGGCCGCGGTCGCCGATTCTCCCTCCGCGACGGAACCGGGAAGGGTGACGAGAGAAAAAATGAGTGCCGCGGCGA
>JAEUJG010000447.1 GCA_016794765.1 Spirochaetaceae bacterium
CGCCACCTTCTCCACGAAGGACCTTGCGCCGGATGCCCTCCTTCTCGCGCTGACCGAGGATGGTGCGGCGGTTGCCCCCATGACGGTCGGCGACTCGCCCAAGAACCTGTGGGTTCGCGACCTGGTGGCCATCGAAACGTCCTTGGCCCCGCCGCCGGCGGCCCAGGAAGCGTCCGCCTTCCGCCTTGAACTCGACGTGAACGGAACGTCGGCCTCCTTTGCCCTCGCCGAGCTTGAGAAAACCGATCTCTATCTCGAGCAAAAGGGCAGCTATACGACCTCCGCCGGGACGCGCTATTCGGGCATCTACGGCGGCGCGCGGCTCCGCGCGCTCCTTGAGCGGTACACCAAACTCTCGCCCGAGGACTCGGTCAAATTCGTCGCGATGGACGGCTATGAAATGACCTATCCCGGTTCCCTGGTCCTCGATGAAAAGGACGGCGCTTGGATCCTCGCCTGGAAGCTGGACGGCGAGTACCTGCCCAAGGACCCGGGCTATGTCCGCACCGTGAAGGTCGGCGCCGGCGACCCGAACATCGACGGCCACCTCTCGGTACGGATGGTGAAGAAGCTGGTCGTGAAGCAGAAGGACTTCAAGGATTTCTCCTTATCCCTCGACGGAAAACTTCGTTGGGAACTCGATCGCTCCACCGTGCAGAGTTGCGTCAGCTGTCACAAGCGTACGGTCACCTTCGAGAAGAAGGGCAAGGTCGACACCTATACGGGCTTCCCGGCTTGGCTCGCCCTTGGGTATGTCGACGATCCCAAGTACGCCCCGCACAAGCAGGACAAGAGCTTCGTCGTATACGACCGGGAGGCCGCCGCGAAGGGTTATCCCGTCGGCTTCGCCGCGGCAGACGGGTTCTCGATCTCGCTGGATTCAAGGGACCTGGACCGAAACGACGATGTGATCATAGCGATGTACAAGAACGACGCCTCGTTGCCTGACGACGAGTTCCCCCTCACCCTCGTGTGGGACAAGGATGCGAAGCGGATTCCCGCCGGCATCAAGAACATCCGCATGCTCAAGTCGATGAAAGCGACCTTCTAGGGTGGGATCCGCGCGCCGGGGAAGGCTGCCCTGGGGGCTCCTTCCCCTCGCTCTCTTGGTGCTGGTGGTCGGAGCGCTTCCCTTTTTCACGGCGCTCCGCGATTCCTTCTATCACGACCTCTACGGCGCGCGGAGCTATGCCGGCTTCGACAACTACCGCTTCCTTCTCGGGGACAAGGCCTTTTTCCTGTCGGGCGGGATCACGCTGGCGTGGGCGACCCTGGAGGCGATCTTGGCGACGGGCCTCGGCTGGGGGCTCGCCCTCCTTCTCTACGAATCCAAGCGGACCGGAGGGCTCGTCTACGCCGCGCTTCTCGTGCCCTGGGCGGTGCCGGCCTTCATCGCGGTCCCGCTATGGCGGATGCTGATCCACGGGGCCGGCGGGGAATCCGTCCTGTCCGCCCTCTTCGGCCTCCGGGTGAATCTCCTCACCGATCCGGGCGGCGGCTTTGTCTCGGCCCTCCTTGTCGGCGCCTGGATGAACGCGCCCGGCGCGGTGTTTGTCCTGTACGGGGCGCTCCGCAAGTTGCCGAGAGCCGTGATCGAGGCTGCCCGCCTTGACGGAGCGGGCAGCGCCGCCTTGTCCCGTCTCCTTTACGCACCGCTCGTGAGGAGCTCCGTCATCGCCGTGTTCGCGCTTGAATTCGTCAAGGCCTTCAAGGAATTCCAGGTTCCCTTCCTGCTGACGGCGGGCGGGCCGCCCATGATCGCGGGAATCACCGAGCGCGCCGTTGTAGGCGCGACCACCACCTTGGAAATCTACCTCTACGACCTCTTCCAGGGAGCGGAGGACTATGGGCTCGCCGCGGCCTACGCGGCGGTCGCCGGAGCCTTCGTGGTTCTCCTCACCCTGCTTGCGTTCCTGACGGGCCGATACGCCGCGAAGCAGGCGGCCCGCCAGGAAGTCGCGGGATCGAAGCGCTCCGGCCCGCCCCGCCCGGGAAGGTTCTCCGCGCGGAATCGAGCGCCGGCCCGTGTCGAGGATGGCTTGGCCTTGGTCTGGCGTCGTTTTCTTGGGGCCGTGATCGTCCTCTCGGCCGCGCTCCTGGTTTTCGCCCTGGTGCGAACGGCGATCTCGGGCCTTTCGTCCACCTATGTCGCGTCGATCATGCCCCCCTTCCCGACGCTGGACAATTTTCCGGCCGTGTTCCGGGAAGACGGGGCGGGCAGGGCCTTCGCCAACACCTTGGCGGTATCCCTCGTCACCGCCGCCATCGCGCCCCTCCTGGTCCTGCCCGCGGCGCTGAGGCTCAGGCGAAGCGGGCCAGGCCTGCGGGCTGCGGTTTTTGCCGCCCTCCAGGCTCTGGGTTCGGCCGGGGGAATGCATTCCCTCGTGCCCCTGTATGCCCTTTTTCGCGGAATCGGGCTTGTCGACAGCTACGTGCCCGTCGTGATCGTCTATCTCTTCCATGCGGCGCCCTTCGCCCTCTTCACGACCACGGCCTTCCTCGAGTCCTTGCCGCCTTCACTGGAGGAGAGCGCCGCGCTCGAGGGTGCGGGCCCTTGGCAGACCCTGAGCCGAATTGTCCTGCCGCTTTGTCTCCCGGTCCTCGCCACGAGCGCCATGACGGCTTTTCTCGCGGCGTGGAACGGTTTCCTGGTGCCATTGCTGTTTCTCAACGACGACGCCAAGTACACCATCGGCATCAGGCTTTACAGCTATGTCGGCGGCGTCGCCTCGGGAGCGCCGCGATGGAACCGCTTCGCCGCGGCCTCCCTCGTCAATCTCGCCGTCGTGGGCCTCGTGCTCGCTCGCCTCAAGGGGCCGCTCTCCCGCGCCCCCACCGCCGAATCGGAGCAGTAAGCGGGCGCCGGTTCCCCGGCGACCGCTCTTTCCCCTAAGCCTTCCGAGCTTGTCCCCGTGAGCCCGCCGCCCACGCGAGCCGCGCCAGGGCCGCCAACGCGAAGGTGCCGCCATAGAGGGCGACCGGGATGAAGGTCACCTCGTAGATCCTCTCGAATCCGCGCCAGGCGTAGAGCCCCCCGACCAGCGCGAGATAAGAGGCAGCGATGGCCACCCGCGCCCACTTGGGCAGCTTGAAGGAGTACTGGCCCGTAAAGGCGAACATGAAGAGGAAGCCGGAGGCGAACATGATCCAGATGCCCGGGCCGGCGATGTCTCCTTCATTGCCGGAAAGCGCCTTCTGGATCGCGATGAGGGGCCCGTGGAGACCGACCATGAGCTCGAGGACGGCGACCCAGCCCTTGGAAAAGTGGACCTCCGTGTTCGCGAAGGACAGCTGGACGAGGAGGAGGAACATGTAGAAGAAGCCGATGAGGAGCCCGTACTGCCCCTCGGTCGGGTGGAACCAGAAGGTGTAGACGAGGGCCCACGATATGTATAGTCCGTGCCATTTGCCGCTCCAGGCCAGGGCATCGCGGTTCCACTTCGGCCCCTTGCCGAGGAAGAGGCCGCGGAGGGGCGTCATCTGGTAGAGGATGATGACCAACATGATGATCACGGAGAATTGGCTCGACCAGACTGGCACGTCGATCGCGATGCCGTCGTACCAGAGCTGGGTCTGCAGGATGTGGAGCAGGATGAAAAGGGCGTTCACCGCGAGGGCCGCGATGTTGAGCCGCGAAAGTTTTCCGGGGTGCGGTTTTTCCTTCATCATGAGGATGACGATCGCCCAGATGGAGAGTTGATGGAGGATATAGCCGATCCAAGGCGTGACCCGATTGAGGAAGGTCCTCGCCGCGGGATCGGTCTGCCAGTAATACCAGGAGGGACCTTGGTCGGGGGCATGGGGCACGGAAGCGAGGAGCGGCCCCAAGGCTGCGATGAGAAGGGTGAGGGCGACAGCTCCGGCTATGGACCAAGCGAAAGCCTTGGCCGCGGGACTTGCTTTCATGTGTACCTCTTTCGCGCGAAACGCATAGGAAGAGTATAGCGAAGCCCTGCGGGAAAGGCACCTTTTTTGTGTGACCCAAGGATCGGTCCCGAGGGACAGGGCTCGGCCTCGATGGAAGGAGCCCTTACTGGTCTGGCCGATGGGCGTTTGTGCTTCGCCATTCGAGCACTGTCCCCGTGATCCCCGTAGTCGGTCGCTTACGCCCGCCTTTTCCTTCGGCGCGTCGTCGCGGCGGGGGATCCTGCGGGCGATACCGCCGCTTCGCCGTGAGCGGCCAGCCGCCGGTTCGTTTCCTTGAGCCTCGAAGACAGGCTGTCGATGATGCGGCGCGCGGCTTCGGCGTCGGAACGCAGGAAATGGCGGAAGACGGTCGGAGGAAGCACGAAGAGGGTCGAGTCTCGCTCGGCGCGGGCCGTGGCGGTGCGAGGTTCGTCGAGCAGGGCGGCCATTTCGCCGACGGTCTCCCCCGCTCCGAGGCTGGCCACCAGGCGCTCGCCGCCGCCTTCGCAGGAGCCGCCGAGATAGACGCCGACCTCGCCCGAATAGACGAAATAGGCTTCGCGCCCTTCGCTGCCCGCCGCGAAGACCGTCTCTCCCGCCGCGAAGTTCCGCGCATAGGCCTTGAGGAGGCGTTCCGGCGCCAGGAAGAGGGCCTTCTCGATCCTGGTGGCGCCGCTCGCCTTGCTGACGCGGTAGAAGCGCCCGAAGAGGAGGGCGTCGAAGTGTTCGGCGACGTAGGCGTACTCGGCGCAATAAAGGTAGAGGGTGAAGAAGGTGTAGACGTTGACGAGGAGGACGATGAGGGAGCCGAAGACCCCGTAGAGGAGTTCGTAGCGCGAACCGCTCGCGAAAAGCTGGACCAGGGACGAGACGGTCCAAAAGGCGGCCATGCAGAAGGCCGCGGCCATGGCGGCGGTCGAGCGCCGGGGCTTGGCCGCGGGAATGAAGCGATAGGTTGCGTAGACGAAGACGTAGAGGGCGAAGGCGGGGGCCGCCCCGAGGAGGGCGCGGAGGGCGTCCGCGAGGGGAATCGCGAGGAAGGCCGTCGGTCCTCCTCCGTCCCGGGCGAGGACGAGGCGGGCGACCTGGGCGAGGGCGAGCAGGGCCACGACGGAGACGAGGCAGGCCAGTTCGATCGCGAAGGTGAGGAGGTTGTCCTTCACCGGCTTGTTGCGGCCGCTCGGGGCGTGGATGAGCCGCAAGGAGCGCTGGA
>JAEUJG010000455.1 GCA_016794765.1 Spirochaetaceae bacterium
AGTGCTGGGAGCTCGGGGTCCTCAACAAGGAGCGCACCGACGGGATCGACCTGACCTGGGGCAACTGGAAGGGGGCCTGCCAGATCCTCCACGACATGGCGGACGGCAAGCGCTTCGGGGTCCTGGCGGGCAGGGGCGTCAAGTTCCTGGCGGAGCATTTCGCCAAGGAGTACGGAGCCGATCCCCAGGTCATGAGGGACATCGCCCTCCACGGCAAGGGCCTGGAGCAGAGCGAGTACATCTCCAAGGAGTCCCTGGCCCAGCAGGGCGGCTACTACCTGACGAACAAGGGCCCCCAGCACGACGAGGCCTGGCTCATCTTCATGGACATGGTGAACAACCGGATCCCGACCTTCGAAAACAAGGCCGAGGCGCTCCACTACTTCCCCATGTTCCGCACCTGGTTCGGCCTCCAGGGCCTCTGCAAGCTGCCCTGGAACGACGTCGAACCCGCGGACAACGCGAAGCACAAGGAGCCGAACAAGGTTCCCGAGCACGTCGCCAACTACCGCGAGCTCTACACCGCGATCACCGGCGAGCCCTTGGACTGGGACGGCCTCATCGTCCAGTCGGAGCGCGTCTACAACTTCCAGCGCGCCTTCAACGTGCGCCTCGGCCACGGGCGCCGCCAGGACGACTATCCGCCCTACCGCGCGATGGGCCCCGTCCTCGAGGACGAGTACGAGGCGCGCGCCGAGCGCTACGACAAGCAGATGAAGGAGAAGATCGGCGTCGACCCCGCCGGCAAGTCCGTGAAGGAGAAGGTGCGACTGACGCGCGAGTACCGCCTGAAGCAGTACGACTCCCTCATCGACGCGGTCTTCAAGCGCCGCGGCTGGACCCCTGACGGCTGCCCGACCCCCGCGCACCTCAAGGAGATCGGCATGGATCTTCCGGAAGTGCTCGCCGTCGTCGAGGCCCGCATCGCCGGCAAGGCCTAGTTCCGATTTCGGTTTCGCGCAACGCGCGACAAGGGGGCGGCCTTTCGGGGCCGCCCCTTTTCGTCCGTCCGCGGGTCCGAGCCGACCGCTAAATCGGCGAAAGTTCGAAGACGCAGGCCTGCCCTTCCCAGAGCGTCTCCGCGGCGCGGAGTTTCCTCGCTTCGGGGAGCGCCGCCGCGAGGCCCCGGAAGGGGTTCACGCAGGAGATCGCGCAGGGCGAGGGGCCTCCCAGTCGCTTCGCGAGCGCGCAGGCCAGGCAGGTCGAAGCCCGCGCGCGGACGAGTTCCCCTTCGCGCTCGACCTTCCAGTCCGCGCAGCCGAAGAGTTCCGAGAATGTAGCGAACAGCTCCTCCGGGGTCCCGATCCCGAGCCGCGCGAGCTGGGCGGGAGCCGCCGCGGCCTGCTCGGCCTTCTTGTCCTCGGTCACCCGCTCGAGAACGCCCTGCTTGGCGTACTGCCGCGCCGCGTCGACGACCAGGCCGGCGTAGAAAAGCTGCAGGGTCTTGAGCTTCGTCGTTTCGTCCATGTCCCTTCCTCCTCGCCGGAGCTTGCCGCCCCGACGTTTCGAATATGGCGCGTCCCGTCCTCCTCCGATATGATCAGGAATGATCATTCGCGCCGCCAAGGCGCGTCCGGAGGCCGGCATGGACGTCGAAGGCTGGAAACGGGAATACGAGCGGGTACTCTCCCGGGCGCGCCTCCGCGAGGAGGACTGCGACGAGGCCGTCCTCGCGCGCCACCTCCCCTTCATGGAACGGCTCGACGCGGTGGAGGGAAGCTCGATCGCCCTCTTCGACTTCGGCACCCGCTCCTACCGCTTCCTCACCTCGAGCTTCAGGTTCCTCGGCGGTTACTCCGTGGAGGAGGCTCGGGCGGAGGGTCTGCCGAGCCGCGAGATCGCGGAGCGGCTCTGCATCAGCGTCGCGACGGTGAACAACCACCGCAGGCGGATCCTGGAGAAGCTCGACACGCGCTCGAGCGCCGAGGCCGTGCGCTGGGCGGCCGCCCGCGGCCTCGTGTAGGAGCGCAAATCCGGCTCAGGCGCCGAAGACGTGGCTCGATACGCTCGCCCCCATGAGCCGACCGGAATACTCCCGGCGACCCGGGTCCGCGCCGGCCGCGCCGGCGGCGACGAAGAGGGGAACGAGGTGCTCGCTCCGCGGATGGCATTCCCGGGCGGAGGGCGCCTTTTCCCATTCGAGGAGGGCGGCGCGCCGCGCTTCGGGATCGGCCAAGGCGACGGCCGCCGCGAGCCAGTCGTCGAAGCGCCGGGAGGACTCGGCGACGCCAGGCGAGCCCGACAGGAGGCCGCGCAGGTTGTGGTAGCTCATTCCGCTCCCCAGGATCAGCGTGCCTTCGGAGCGGAGCGGCTCCAGGGCGCGGCCGAGGGCGAAGTGCGCCGCGGGATCGAGCCCCTCCACGAGGGAGAGCTGGACCACGGGAATCGCCGCGGCGGGAAAGGCCACCATGAGGGGGACGAAGGCTCCGTGGTCGTAGCCGCGGGCGGTTTCGCGCCCCGACCCGATGCCGGCGCCGCGCAGGAGCGCCTCCGTTTTCTCCGCCAGCCCCGGATCGCCCGGCGCGGGATAGCTCAAGCGGTAGGCATGCTCCGGAAAGCCGCCGTAGTCGAAAAACATGCCCGGCTTCGCGCCGAAGTGGAGGGTTGCCCGCGGCTCTTCCCAGTGTGCGGAGACCATCAGGATGGACGAAACCTCGCCGCCATGGCGTCGGCCGAGCGCGACAAGATAGGCCTCGAGGGCATCGTAGCCCGAGTCCGGGCCGAAGTCCTCCTTCATCACGTGCCAAGGCCCGCCGCCGTGCGGCAGGTAATAGGTCGGCAGCTTGCGGATGCTTCCCATCGATCCTCCCGGTCTTCGATCAATACAGCTTCACGACCTTGATCCCGAGACTCGTGTCGGCGACGACGAGATAGCGCCCGTAGAGCGCCACGTCGGCGAGTCCCGACGTGCCGATCGCGGCGGTCTGGGCGATGAAGCCCGCGTTGGTCGCCGGCGGCGAGGTGCCGTAGGCGACGGGGTTGGAGATGTCGAGCTGGACGAGGCCGACGCTGTCGTCGAGAACGAAGGCCCAGGAGCCGGCGAGGACCAGGGCGCCGGCGTAGCTGTTCCCCGCGGCCTCGGTATCCGCGGGGCCGTAGTCCGTGAGGAAGGTGGGACTCGACTCGTCGATGTCGACGGCCCAAAGGCCGGCGCCCGGCATCCCGTCGGTGACGAAGGCCCATTTCCCCGAGAGCTCCACACCCGTGATGATGGCCGCGCCGGTCAAGGCCTTGGCCACCAGCGCGGGATTGCGGGGATCCCCGATGTCGACGATCTTCAGGCTGTTCGGCTGGAAGTATTGGCCGTCCGTCACGTAGGCCCGGTCGCCCCTGATGGCGACGTCGATCATGGACAGGCCCTCGGCGTCGAGGAGGGCGGGCAGGACGGGCAGGTCGGGATCGGCCACGTCGAAGATCAGGAAGCCGAGGGAGCCGGCGCAGTAGGCGTAATCGCCGCGTACGACGAGACCGTTGAGGCTTCCGGAGGGGCTCGAGCCCGTTCCGCGCAGGACCGGCGCGAGAGGGTTCGTGATGTCGACCACCTGAAGCTTGCCCTGGCTCGTCGTCACGAAGGCGTAGTTGCCCGACAGGGCGACCTTGTTGGCGAAGGGGATGGCGGCGGAGACCGCGACCGAGGGCAGGGCGCCGGCGCCGACCTCCGGATTGACGAGGTCGTAGACGCGCAGGACCGCGCCCGCGCCGGAGCCCGTGGTCGCGTAGGCGTAGCGGCCGCGCGGGGCAAGTCCGCTCGTGACGGGCGTCGCGCTCGCCGTGGTCGTGAGGGTGGCCGGCGCCGCGATGTCGATCGTCTGGAGGAGATTGATGCCGGAGGCGACGAAGAGGGTGGAGGCCGTCGCGAAGATGCCCGTCGGGCTCCCTTGGGTGTTGAGGTTCTCCTCGTTGG
>JAEUJG010000474.1 GCA_016794765.1 Spirochaetaceae bacterium
CGCTCCCTGCCTTCGCTCTTCGAGGACCTCGACCTCATCTCCATCCTGTTGAGCGAGGCGGTCCATTTCGCCGGCCTCGAGGAAAAGCTCGAGCGCCTGACCTCGCTGATCGCCGGCGTCATCCTGGAACTCGCGGCGGAGAAGGGCCTCGCCTTCGAACTGCCGCCGCGCCAGGCGATGGCCGCCCTGAGCCTCTTCCTCCTCGGCAGCCTCGACACGGTGCGGCTTTCCCGCGCCGCCGGCCTGGCCGTGGGCTCCGAGGACATCCTCGGCTTCATCCGGCTGACCATCGAGAACACCTTCCGGATCCGCTTCGACCCCGGCCTCGCGGGGCTTCCGCCCGCCGCCCCGGCCGACGCCAAGGTCTAGCCGACGCACCGTCAGGCCCGCCGCCCCAGCCAAGTCCGCCGCCCCGGCCAAGTCCGGAAGGTCCGACCCCGCGTCAGGCCCCGCTCGGCGCCGCGTTCCGGCCCGCCGCGGCAAAGGGGCTTTTCGCGAGCAGGGCCCGCCGCAGGATGGGGCGAACGAGGGCGGCGCCGACTTTCTTCCAGCGCGCCTCCACGCGAACCTCGCCATAGTAGTCCTCGAGGCTCTTGCGCCTGAAGCCGAGGACGCGCTCCGCCTCGTCCGAATCGGCGTACCACCCGCAGTGGAAACCCGAGGCGGCAAAGGCCTCCTCGGGCAGGAAGCCCGCGTCGCCGAGGCCGAAGAGCCCGAACATCCGGTCCAGATACTCGCGATAGGTCGTCCTGCACGTCGCCCCGCCGCCGATGTCGAAGGTCGCGCCGAGGGCCTCCGGCTTGCGGACCGCGGCGGCGAAGGCCCGGCCGGTGTCTTCGGTGTGGCAGATCTCGATTTTCGTCGCCAGGGGCATGTGGTACATGAGGGGATCGAGGCCGAGTTTCTTGCGCCAGACTATGTAGGTGAGGCGGAGGATCGAGAAGGGGAGGCCGCTCTCCCTGACGAGCCGTTCGGCCTCGACCTTGGTGCGGCCGTATTCGTCGCCGTGGCTGGGCTCGAGGCGATCGCCGGCGCCGATCCAGAAATCGAGCACCCGGTCCCCGTAGACCGAGATGCTCGAGGCCAGGACGAAGCGCGGGCGCAGGGGGCTCCCCGCCGCGGCCGCCAGGAGATTGGCGGTGCCTCCGACGTTGATGGCGCGGGCCAGGTCAGGCGCCCGGTCCGCCCCCGGGGGGATCAGGGCGGCGAGATGGACGACGGCTTCCTGCCCCTCGACGGCGAGCCCTGCCGTTTCGGCGTCGCGGATGTCGCCGAACAGCACCCTGCAGCCCTTGGCGCAGGTTTTGGCCAGGCGCCGGTTGCGCCTCGACGCGGTTTCTAGGACGGTGACCGAATCGCCCGCGGACCGGAGGGCGGCGATCGCGCTCCTGCCGACATTCCCGAAGCCCCCCGTGACGAGCACTTTCATGGCGACCTCCCCAATCGATAATGAACGAATGTTCATTCATATAATAGCGCAGGCCGAGCCACCCGTAAAGCGGAGGGGGCGATTTTTGCGAAAATGTCGCAATCCGCTTCCCGCGCCACGTTGCGTGCCGGACAAATTCCGCATACACTTTGTATTCGATAGGGGACCGACGGCATGGCTTTCGACGCGCGCGATATGCGGGACATCATCCAGATCGACTCCGAGATCAACAAGATCCAGGACTCCGATCTCCTCCTCGAACGCATCCTCCTCGAGGCGAGGCGGGTCGTGAACGCCGAAGCGGGCACGATCTACGTCAAGGACGGCGAGAAGCTCAACTTCAAGTACTCGCAGAACGCCCTCAAGGAGCGCGAGCTCCCCCCCGGAACCAAGTTGCCCTATTCGAGTTTCAGCCTCCTCATCAACGAAAAGACGATCTCCGGCTATGTCGCCAAGACCGGCGAGCTCCTCAACATCCCCGACGTCTACGAGATCCCGAAGGGCAGCCCCTACGGCTACAGCTCCTACTTCGACGAGCAGACCCACTACAAGACCACCTCGATGCTCACCCTGCCGCTGAAAACGAGCGGCGGCGGGCTCCTCGGCGTCATCCAGGTCATCAACGCCAAGGACGGCGAGGGGAAGACCCGCGCCTTCTCCAAGGAAGACGAGATCCTCGTCACGCACTTCGCCGCGAACGCGACGGTCGCCCTCCAGCGCGCCTTCATGACCAAGGCTATGATCCTCCGCATGATCAAGATGGCCGAGCTCCGCGACCCCAAGGAGACCGGCGCCCACGTCAACCGCGTGGCCGGTTACGCCGTCGAGATCTACGACCGCTGGGCCTTCAAGCGGGGAGTGCCCGAAAAGGAGCGCGACCGGGCCAAGGACATGCTGAAGCTCGCGGCCATGCTCCACGACGTGGGCAAGGTGGCCATCAGCGACCTCATCCTCAAGAAGCCCGCCCGCTTCACGCCGGAGGAGTACAAGGTGATGCAGGGGCACACCTACTTCGGCTCCCTCCTGTTTATAGACTCCGATTCGGAGCTGGACCGGGTGGCGGCCGACATCGCCTCGACGCACCACGAGAATTGGGACGGCACGGGCTATCCGAGCACGATAACCGAGTGGCCGGACGACATAATCAAGGGCATTTCCGACCGCTCGCCGAAGAACCTCGCCGGCGAGGCCATCCCCCTGGGCGGCCGCATTGTCGCCGTCGCGGACGTCTTCGACGCCCTCATTTCCAAGCGCGTCTACAAGGAGCCCTGGGACGAGGAGCAGGTCTACGCCGAGATCCGAAAGCTCGCGGGCAGCAAGTTCGATCCCGAGGTCGTCGAGGCCTTCTTCGAGGTGCGCGCCAACATAGAGGCGATCCGCGCCCGCTATCCCGACGCCGAGGCCAAGCCCGAGGCTGAAGCCTAGCCGGGGGCCGGGAGCCGGGCGCAGGCTGTGGCCGGGCCTGGGGCCGCCGGGCCGCGGGCTCCTCCTCCTAAGGCCCTTTCGGCGCTTGACCGCGCCACGGCCGCCATTTTACACTAGCGCCCATGATTACCTCCCACGAGCTCCGTTCGAAATATATCGACTTCTTCAAGTCGAAGGCCCACGCCGAGATTTCCGGCAAGTCCCTCATTCCCGAGAACGACCCGACCGTACTCTTCACGACGGCCGGCATGCACCCTCTCGTTCCCTACCTCTTGGGCGAGCCCCATCCGGCGGGCAAGCGCCTCGTCGACTACCAGAAGTGCGTCCGCACCGGCGACATCGACGAGGTGGGCGACCCCTCCCACCTCACCTGCTTCGAGATGCTCGGCAACTGGTCCCTCGGCGACTATTTCAAGAAGGAGTCGATCTCCTGGTCCTGGGAGTTCCTCACCGATCCGAAGTGGCTCGCCCTCGACCCGAAGATGATTTCCGTGACCGTCTTCGCCGGCGACGAGAACGCCCCCCGGGACGAGGAGTCCGCCGGCATCTGGAAGTCCATCGGCATGCCCGAGGACCGCATCGCCTACCTGCCCGCCAAGGACAACTGGTGGGCGGCCGGCCCGACGGGTCCTTGCGGCCCCGACACCGAGATCTTCTTCTGGGTCGGCGAGGGCCTCCCGCCCAAGGGCTCGAACAAGGGCAGCGACTCCGCGAACTGGATGGAGATCTGGAACAACGTCTTCATGCAGTTCAACCGCGTGGACGAGAAGACCCTGGTCAAGCTCCCCGCGCAGAACGTCGACACGGGCATGGGCCTCGAGCGCACCGTCACCGTCCTCCAGGGCAAGACCTCCGTCTACCAGACCGAGATTTTCCGCCCGATCATCGAGGCGATCGGCGCGGTCTCCGGCCACGCCTACGGCTCCGATCCGGAGAAAGACCGCTCCGTCCGCATCATCACGGACCACATCCGCTCGGCGACCTTCATCATCGGCGACCCGAAGGGCGTCCTGCCCTCCAACGTCGGCGCCGGCTACGTCCTCCGCCGCCTCATCCGCCGCGCCGTCCGCCACGGCAAGAAGCTCGGCGTCGAGGGCACCTTCCTGACCAAGCCCGCCGCGATGGTCATCGACAACTTCAAGGGTCCCTACCCCGAGCTCCAGGAGAACCGCGGGCGGATCCTCGAGGGCCTCGAGGCCGAGGAGAAGAAGTTCCTCGAGACCCTGGAAAAGGGCGAGCACGAGTTCGAGAAGATGCTCCCCAACCTCCTCAAGAACCCCCAGAAGGTCATGTCCGGCCGCCTCGCCTTCAAGCTCTACGACACCTACGGCTTCCCGATCGAGCTCACCGAGGAGCTCGCCGCGGAGCAGGGCATGAAGGTGAACCGCGAGGAGTACGACGAGGCCTACAAGAAGCACCAGGAGCTCTCCCGCGCCGGCGCCGACCAGCTCTTCAAGGGCGGCCTCGCGGACCAGTCGGAGATTTCCACCAAGTACCACACGGCCACCCACCTCCTCCAGCAGGCCCTGACCCTCGTCCTCGGGCCGCACATCGCGCAGAAGGGCTCGAACATCACGGCCGAGCGCCTCCGCTTCGATTTCTGCCACGGCGCCCCGATGACCAAGGAGGAGCTCGAGAAGGTGGAAGCCCTCGTCAACGAGCAGATCGCCCGGGACCTCCCCGTCACCATGCAGGTGATGAAGCTCGAGGACGCCAAGGCCTCCGGCGCCCGCGCCCTCTACGGCGAGAAGTTCGAGGAGAACGTCAGGGTCTA
>JAEUJG010000524.1 GCA_016794765.1 Spirochaetaceae bacterium
CCGAAGGCCTTCCTGAACTCCTCCGCGCAGGCGAGGGCGCCGAGGAGGCAGCCGGGGAAGGGCAGGGTGACGAGGAGGATGTCCGGGGCGCCGGCCGCGGCCTCGGCGGCGAAGGCGGCGCGGAGCCAGGGACGGTAGAATGCCTCGAGCGCATAACTCGTCCTCAGGGCGGCGAGGGCGCCGGACAGCGAGGAGCTGCTCCGCGCCAGGCGCTCGCCGTAGCGGACGGTGCCGAATTCCGGATCGAGGGCGAAGCGGACGAAGTCGGCCAGGTCCTCGAGGACGCGCGTCGCGAGGGCGCGGGCCTCGTCGGGGCCTATCCGGCCGCCCCGCTCCTCCAGGAAGGCGGCGGCGCGGGCGCCGCGGGGCAGTTCGGCCGCGGCCGCGATGCGGTGGGCCAGGGCGGGGTCCTCCCCGGCGAGGAAACCGACGAGGGAGTCGATCCAGGCGAGGTAGGCTCCCTCGTAGGAGAGGTAGCGCTCGAGCTCTCGGCGCTCGGCCTCGTTCGGCCCGCGCCGCGGCTCCTCCCCGGCGGCGGCGGCCGCCTCGAGGGCCGCCGGCGGGCCGTCTGCGAGGCGCGCGCGGGCGTCGGCGAAGATCCGCCCGAGCCCCGCGCGCGAGAACATGCTTCGGGAGAGCTCGATGGAGTGGTCGCGGGCGCGGGACTCGTGGCCCCGCGCGCGGAGGAAGGCCTCGAGATAGTGGACGGCCGGGTAGGGCGCGTTGAGCTGGACGAGGGGCGGCTGGACGAGGAGGGCTCGCATGGTGCCCCCGAGTATAGCCCCCGGGCCCGCGGGCCGGGAAGCGCCGAGCCGCCGGGTGGCCGACGCGTCACACCGAAAACGGGTCGTGGTGAAAATAATCGGCGAATAAAGCCCCTCCTCTTGACGCGGTGCGGGGTTTTCGGTATAAGAATAATCCATCGAACGCCGCTGTAGCTCAGTTGGTAGAGCAGTGGACTGAAAATCCACGTGTCGTCAGTTCAATTCTGACCGGTGGCACGAATAAAGGCCGATCCCCAAGGGGTCGGCCTTTTTCATTTTGCGCTCCGTCGCGCTATGCTCTAGGTAGCGCCGTGCAAGGCCCCAAGGAGGCTTCGGATGACCCTCGAGCTGTTCGCGCTGTGCGACTTCGCCCAGGAAGAAGGGGGCAAGCTCACCGTCCTCGGCCTCTTCGACACCCTTTGCGCCCGGGAATTCCCCGCGAACCACGCCCTTTGCTGCGTGGCCGCCCGCCTCCGCTTTTCCGTCTACGAGCTCGGCAACCACGATCTCCGCTTTTCCATCCGGGACGCCGACGGTCGGGAGCTGATTCCGCCCTTCGAGGGCTCGATCACCGTGGACGGCATCGGCATCGATTCGGCCGCCTCCAACATCGCCCTCCGCCTCACGAACATCCCCCTCCCGGGCGAGGGGCGCTGGCGGGCGAGCCTCGCCGTGGACGGGAACGAGGTCGGCCAGATCCCCCTTTACATCCGGGGGCCGCGCTGATCCGGCCTTCCCGCCGGCCGCGGGACTGTACGGCGCGGCGCTTTTCGCTATACTAGGGCGGAAGGCCGTCCCGAAGGTCCCCCCTTTCCCGAGGCGCGCCTTCTTCGGAAGGAGAAAACGCATGAAGATCCTCGTCGTCGGCGGCGCCGGCTACATCGGAAGCCACGTCGTCCGCGAATTCCTGGACTCGGGCCATTCCGTGACGGTGTTCGACAACCTGTCCTCCGGAACCCGGGACAACCTCTTCCCCGAGGCCGCCTTCGTCCAGGGCGACATCCTCGACTACCCGGGCCTCCTCGCCGCGATGCGCGGCGGCTACGACGGTCTCGTCCACCTGGCCGCCTTCAAGGCCGCCGGCGAGTCGATGCTGAAGCCGGAGAAGTATTCCCTCAACAACCTGAACGGCACGGTCAACCTCCTCAACGCCGCCCTCGAGGCCGGCGTCATGCGGGTGGTCTTCTCCTCCTCCGCCGCTACCTACGGCGAACCCAAGTACCTGCCCATCGACGAGAAACACCCCACCGAGCCCGAGAACTACTAC
>JAEUJG010000525.1 GCA_016794765.1 Spirochaetaceae bacterium
AGTCCCGCGCCTATGCCGGCCGGAATCTCTCGTCCGTGGCCGCCGTGCTGACGCCCGAGGAGAAAGCGGAGAAGGCTGCGGCCCGGGAGGCCCGGCGCATCGCCCGAAAGGAAGCGAAGGCGAGGGCGCAGATCGTCGAGATCCCAGAGGGATACTGCACCATCGACGAGGCGATCAAGAGCTCTTCCCGCGCGCGGTCGATCCTCCTCGAGGCCGTCAGGCTCGGTGTCATCCGCTCGGTCGAGTCGGGCCGTCGCCGTTTCCTCCTGGAATCCGACGTCCAGGCGTTTTCGAGGGCGACGAAGGGCAGGGCCCGGAGGAAGGCCGCATGAAGCGCCTGCCGCTCCTCCTCGCCGCCGCAAGCATCGCGCTCCTGTCCTCCGCGATGCCCTTCCGCGTTGCGCCCGCCCTCGGCTACCGCCTCCATGAGCGCCTCACGATCTACGAAGCCGCCTGCCTCGGGACCGAAACCCCGCCGGAGCTCCTCCGTGCAATCGCGCGGGTCGAATCGAGCGAACGCGACGACGCGATAGGCGATGACGGCGAATCGATCGGCCGCTTCCAGGACCGCAAGCGCTACCACGCCTACCGCGAGTCGCTCTATGGCTCCTACGACCCGACGAAGCCGGCCGAAGTGGCGAGGGTCTATGCGCTCGAGCTGTCCCGGCACTTCGCGATCGCGGGGGATTGGGATATCGCGACGGCTGCGCATCGGCAGGGGCTCGAGGGCGCGAGGAGCGACGGGCCGACGGGCTGGTATCTCGAGAGGGTGAGGAGTCAATTATGATGGATTCAAGACGGGCGATCGTTCGTCCCCTCGCAATGATGATGCTCGCTTCTGCAATGCTGTCCGGCGGCCTTCCGTCCGGTGAGCCGAAGCCTCGGCAGTCCCTTCCGCGCGGCCGCAATCCCTGGGACGGCGTACAGCTCTCCAAGGCGGAGCGCAAGGGTAAGACGCCGGAGGAGATCCAGGCGATGCGGCGGGCGAAGTACGAGGCGGAGAGGGCGCGAGGATGAGCCTCAACGAATCCAAGGGCAACATGTATTCCTGGGTGACGCACACCTGGAACACGGTCAAAGGAGAGTGCCCGCACGGATGCACCTACTGCTATATGAAGCGGTGGGGCAAGCAGAGACCTGCCTACTTCGACAAGCGCGAGCTCAAGACCGACCTCGGCATCGACAACTTCATCTTCGTCGGTTCGAGTTGCGACCTCTTCGCGGAAGGCATCCCGCGCGAGTGGACCGGCGAGACCCTGCGGCACTGCGCCAAGTATCCGAATCGCTATCTCTTCCAGTCCAAAGACCCGCTTCGCATGGGTTCCTTCTACGAGCTCTTCAACCTCGCGCGCGCGGTCTGCACGACGATCGAGACGAACCGCTGGTATCCCGAAATCATGGTGCACTCCCCGCGGCCGGCGGACCGGGCGGATGGCTTGGAGGCGATCGGGAATCGGGTTGACCGCTTCGTCACCATCGAGCCCATCCTCGACTTCGACCTCAATCCGATGGTCGAACTCATCAAACGGTGCGAGCCGAAACAGGTCAATATCGGCGCCGACTCGGGCGGGAACGGCCTGCCCGAACCCCCCGCGGAGAAAGTGCTCGCCCTCATCGATGCGCTCAAAGGCTTCACCCAGATCGACCAAAAGCGGAACCTCGGACGACTTCTCAAGGCGGACAAGGCATGACCCGCTCCGAGGCCCTCGTCCAGCTCCGCCGCATCGCGAAGCGTGTCCCGGAATGCCGCGCGCTCCTCGAGGAGATCGCCGACGCCCTCGAGCCTTCGCGCGCCGATTCGACCCGCTCCGCGCTTCTCGTCTCCCGAGTCCGCAAGGCCGCGCATGACGAGCGTAACGACCGCCGCGAGGCGACCGAGCTGCAGGCGCTCGCGCTCGAGCTCTGCGAGGAGCATGAGATCGTCGTCGCGCAGGCGCTTCGGGCGGAGCGGACGATTCACGAGATGGTGAAGGGAGGGGCGGCGTGAGGCTCTTCGGATTCGAGATTCGCCGCGCCGAACCGAAGTGGGTTCGACAGAAAGACCTTTTCTTCCGCTGCCCGAAGTGCGGCGACTTCGTGAAGCTCCGCCGCCTTGCGGACGGTCGTTCTATTCTGTCGGCGCTCTACGAGGTGAACAAGGTAAATCGGATCGAGCTTTCGCACACCTGCGGCGGGATGATCTTCATTTGCTCTTCCGAAGCGATCGAAGAAGCGCGCGGAATCGACTTGCAGGCGATGGCGGATCGGATCGTCAAGGAAGCGAAGAAGGGAGGGGCGGCGTGACCCACTCCGAGCTCTGCCTTGCCACTGCCGAGCACTTCGCAAAGAAGGCATGGCTCGCACTTTGGGAATACCAATCATTTTCGTCTGGCGAATTCCCCGATGTTCTCTTGTTCGGGAGGGACGACACAGTCCTCTTCGAGATCAAGATGAGCCGCGCCGACTTCCTCGCCGATACGAAAAAAGACGCTCGGAAGAAATGGAAGCCGCGCGGGTATGTTCGCTACGAAACGGACTGGAAGACCCAAAAGCCGCTTCTAAACTGGATCGCGCAAAGCCCTGAGCTCTACTACATCGAAGCGCCTCACCTTGGCGCACGGCGCTACTTCGTCTGCGAATCAGGGCTCATCAAGCCCGAGGAGCTTCCGGCGGGGTGGGGCTTGTACTGGTACAAGGGCGGGAAGTTCTACCAGAAGCGAGAGAGCGGCAAGTTCCGTGCGAACATCCGCGACGAGCGCAATCTCGCTGTCCATGCTTTCAGGCGCTGCGCTTCGGGCGATTCAACGGGGATCATCATAAATTCCTACGCCGAGGCCTCCGCATGACCTACCGCCCCCACCAGCTCCGCATGATCGCCCTCTGCGACGAGATCCTCTCCGGCGCCCCGATCGAAGAGATCATCGCCGCGGTGACGCCCGGCGGCGGCAAGAGCAAGCTCCCGGTGATTCTCGCCGACAAGCTCATCCCGCGCTTCGCGGACAAGCTCGTATGGGTCGCGCCGCGGAACAATCTCAAGTACCAGGGCGAGCAAGAATTCCTCGACCCGCGCTTCCCGACCACGCGCCGGCTCCGCGCCGCGGACGGCAACGAGAACGATCCGTGCCGCGGGACAGACGGCTACCTCACGACCTATCAGGCGGTCGGCCTCTCTCCCGAAGTCCACGCGCAATTCTGCCGCGAGCACCGGACGATCCTCTTCCTCGACGAGGAGCACCACGTCTCGGACGATGGCCGGTGGGCGCCAGCGATCCAGGCCATGCGAGAGGCCGCGGTCCTCGTCGTCGGCGCCTCCGGCACGCTTGCCCGCGGCGACGGCCAAAAGATCCACGGCCTTGACTATAAAGGCGCCTTCGTCGACCTCACCGAGACGGCTTCCCGGCGGATCATCCGCTACGGGCGCGCCGAGGCGCTCCGGGATGGCGCAATCCTTCCGATCTTCTTCGACCACCTCGACGGGCGGGCGGAATGGGAGGACGAACAGGGCGAGCGCCGGAGCGCCGGCACCTTGGCCGGCGGCGATTACGCGAGCGCGGCCCTTTTCACCGCCCTCCGGACGGGATACGCGAAAGACCTCCTCGACAAGGCCGCGGCCCACTGGCAGGAGCACCGGCAGACCTACCCGAAGGCGAAAATGCTCGTCGTCGCACCGTCAATCGAGTTCGCCGCCATGTACCGGGACCACCTGCACCGCCGCGGGAGCGAAAGCCTCATCGCCACGAGCGAGGACAACAACGCGGCCCGAGTCGCGATCGACCGCTTCAAAGGCGAGACGCTCCCGACCGCCGACGTGCTCGTCACCTGCCAGATGGCCTACGAGGGGATGAGTGTTCCCGAGATCAGCCACGTCGCCTGCCTGACGCACATCCGCTCTATCCCCTGGCTCGAGCAATGCTTCGCCCGCGCGAATCGCCGCGCGCCCGGGAAGGTCGCCGGTTTCATTTTCGGGCCGGCGGATGCGCGCTTCCGCGACGCCATCGCCTCAATCGAGGCAGAGCAGATCCAAGCCCTCCGGGACGCGCCAGAGGCCCAAGGTGAGGCCTCCGCGGGGGATACCGAGGGCGGGGAGGGCGGCGGGTTTGGGCGGCCGGGCATCCGGCCCATCGGCAGCGCGGCGTACCGGGAGGAGGGCCCGGAGCTCTTCACGGAGCCCGAGGCCCCGCGGCCGGACGGCGGGATGACGCCCAGGGAGGCCGAGAGGCTCTTGCGGAAGCAGATCCATGAGCACCTCGAGGCCTTCCTCGCCGGGACGCGGCCGGGATCGAAGGCGGTCTATACGCGGCTCGTGTATCGGGCCTTGAAGGATGCGGTCGGCGGGAAGGCGCGGGAGGACTGCACTATCGAGGAGCTGACGACGCAATGGGCGCTCTTGAAGGAGCGCTTTCCGGTGGGAGGGAGGAAATGAAGGGGCTAGTCGGCCGAATCGTCGCCGGCTTCGGTCCCCGGATCGATTCCGTTTTTCCGAAGGTAGTCGGCGAGGGCGTATTCAATGATCCGCGAGACCGAGCGGTCTTTTTTTCTAGCGAGCGTATTTGCTTTCTCCATAAGGCTATCGAGCACATAGATCGTTCGGTTTTTGCGGTCGCTCATGCACTGATTATCCATATCGCCCCCATATCTTGCAATATACGCATACTATACTTGACAGTCAATATAAGTGGAGTATACTTATACTATGCTTAATTGAGGAGGGCAGGACATGGCCGATTCCAAACTTTCCGAAGTCGTCTCCCGGACCCGCGAATACATGGCCTCCCCGGCCGGCCGCCGCGCCTGGCGCGAAAACCACCTCGCCCATGGCTTCTCCGTCCAGAAAAACCTCGTCGCGGCGATCCAGACCGCGAACCCGCGGATGCGGATCGTCCGGTACGAGGATCTTGAGGTGATCATGGGCGCCCTGACGCTTGAAGTCGCGGCATGAGCGCCCCCGTCGCCTACCTCCGCCGCGAGGCCGGCGCCCTCGTTGCCGAAGCGCCGCTCATGCCCTGCGAGGTGTGCAATTTATCCGAACTTTGCGGGCCGGATTATCCGTGCCCGAACAGCGATCCCATCGTAGAGGAGGACGACATGGCGGAAGTTTCCGCGACGGTGCTCGAGCGGAAAGCCGAGTTCCTCACCCCCAAGACCTTTGGCTCGCTCGAAGAGCTCATCGCCTATAGCCGCGCGCACCCCTGGGACATCGTGGGGCCGGACGACGACCCCGCGCACTACTACAAGGCGGGCGAGCGGTTCGAGCGGCGGAAGGCCGGCTAGCAAAGGACGAGGAGACCCCGAAGGCGATGCGCTCGCTCTCGGGGCCTCCTCCTTGCCCTGCCGGGCGGGAGCGCACACCGCGGCCGCGGTGCTCGCCCGGTTTCTTTCGAACCTGATAGGAGGATTCCATGAACGAGAACAAGGCGTTGACGATCATCGCGGATGAGACCGCCCGCGGAGCACTCATCTTCGCCGCGAAGGGCATCGAGTCCACGGCGCCGCTCTACAAGGCCGAGGCGACGGTCCTGCACGTCACGCCCGCGGACTTCCACACGATCCAGGGGAAGCTCGTCGGCAAGAAGGAGACCTGCGATCGGATCGGCGAGGCCGCCGGCGTGGACTTCGTGAGGCTCCCGCGGGAGTTCGACATCGAGCAGGCTCCCGCGGAGCCGGCGCTCGACCTGCCCGCGCGGGCGATTTTTGTCGGCCATGCCCAAGGCCGCGTCCGCGCGCCCGATGGCTCCTGGCGCATGTCCACCGTCGAGACCTACGCCTTCGACTATTACGCGAAGGCCCTCGCTGAGGAGCCTACCGACTTGCTCAAGCGAAAAAAGAAGGCGATGGAATACTACAAAGCCGGTCCCATGCGCGCTGCGACCGGCGCCAGGCTCCGAGTCATCCGTCAGCTCACGGGCATGCCGACCGCTTTCGAGGCGGCGAAGATCGGCGAAGGCATGGGACTAGTCTTCTCGCGCATCGTGCAGAACACCGACATGATCCTTTCAACCCCGGAAGGCCGCCGCATGGCGACCGCCGTCGCCCTCGGCTTGGTCCCCCAGCTCTTCGGCCCTCAAGGCGCGCCTGAGGCGGCGAGCCCCGCTTCCCAAAACGAGCCCGAAATCTTCCGGACCGTGAGCGAGTCGGAAGGCACCTCCGCGAGCGACCAGCCCGGAGACTTCGGAGGCGAGGCCGACCCCGACCCCTTCGCCGACCCCCCGCCTCCTTCCGCGAGCGATGCCTACCGGCAAGCCCTCGTCGAGTACGAAGTCGCTTTCCCCATCCCCCCCGACGCGAAAAAGCTTATCGATGAGCTGCTCGCGAAGCACGACGCCTCCGAAGACGAGCTTAGGGTGATGGTCGAGCGGACGAAGAAGTATCTCGTCCAGAAAGGGCTGGTGGCCGCGTGAACTGGCGCGTCGCCTTGAGCGCCTCGGGCGCTTCCTTCCTCGTGCATGTCCGCGGGGAGAATGACCGGGCGGCGAAGAGCGCCGCCGTAGAGAAGGTCGCGCGGAGCTTCGCGAGCGTCGCGGAGCTCCCGCGGCCCGAGATCCGCGTGAAGCGGGTCGAAAGGATCGGAGCATGAGGATACTTCACACCGCCGACATCCACGCCCGCCGGGACTGCTGGGCCGAGGTTCGCGCCTCCCTCCACGCCCTGGCGGCCGACGCGCGCCGGAATGGCGCCGACCTCATCGCCATCTCCGGCGACATCGCCCACGGGCCCCTGCAGAACTCGGAGCGGGACATTTTCGACGCCCTCTGCGCGGAGATCCAGGCGCTTGCCGACATTGCGCCCGTGGTCATGATTTACGGAACCCCAAGCCACGACGCGCCGGGGTCGCTCGAGGTTTTCGAGAAGCTCGCGGCCGCGCACGAGATCCGCATCCTCCGGCCGGGCAGGGCCTACCTTCTCGGGACCACGGGCATGATCTATGACGATCTGGTTGAGGGGCCGGTTGTCCGGGAGGACATGAAGCTCCTTCTCTTCGGCGTCCCCGAGCCCAATAAAAAGTGGCTCCTCGCGAATGGAGGAGCCACGGGGAAGGACGAATCGGACTCTGCGGTCCGGCAGGCTATGCGCTCGCTTTTACTCGGGCTTGGCGGCATGAGAAAAGCGCACTCGGAGCTTCCCTGCGTCCTCTTGTACCACGGTCAGGTTTCCGGCGCAAGGACCGGAACGGGCTTCGGTGTCGAGTCGGGATCCGGCCTCGCGGTGTCGATCGACGACCTCCGCGCGGTCAGCGCCGACTATTACGCCCTGGGCGACATCCACGAACCGCAGAAGATCGGCGACCTCGAGGCCTATTACCCAGGGTCGGTCTATCCCTCGTCCTGGGGCGAGACGCACAAGGCCGGGGCGAATGTGGTCGAGATCGTACGGGGGAATTCCGACCCCGAGGATCTCTTTGGAACTGGACCCGACACGACAACCGTCAAAGTCTCCCGCCTCGACTTCCCACACCCGGTCCGCCTCAAGGTCTCCGTGCCCGACGCGCGAGGCGTCGCCGCGGAGCTGCCGAAGGTCGCGTCCCTCCTCTGGTACGAGATCACCTGCACAGCCGAGGAAACCGCCACGATCGACACCGACGCGCTTCTCGCCGAGTGCGTTCGGAACGGCGCCCTTCCCGGAAGCCGCGTGACCCTGAACGTCCTCCCGACCGAGACCGTCCGCGCCGGCGAAATCGCCGAGAAAAAGACCCTCCGCGAGAAGGTCCAGGTGTGGGGCGAGAACTCCTCGACCACCATCCCCGAGACCGCCCTCGAGAAGGCGGACGAGCTCGAGCTGGAAGCCGCGGCCGCCGGCGCAGTCGCAAGCGGCGCGCACATCCGGATCACCCGCCTTCGGCTCCGCGGCGCCAAGGGCATCTACAAGAACCAGCGTCGTGACGAGATCGACCTCGACCTCGAGACCTACGGGCAGGGCGTGATCGCGCTTGTAGGCGCGAACGGGCAGGGGAAGACGACCCTCCTCGAGAACATGCACCCCTGGCCGCAGATGCTCACGCGCGACGGGACACTCAAGAGCCACTTCCGACTACGGGATTCCTTCCGCGACCTCTACTTCGTGGACGAGCGGACCGGCTGGCACTATCGCGCGCTAATCCAGGTCAACGCCGCCACCGCTTCCGGCGGCGCCGAGTATTTCCTCTCCGTCGACAAGGGGCAGGGTTTTCAGCCCGTCGAGGGTGTGACCGGGCGCCTCGTGGATTACGAGGCGGCGATCGGTTCTCTCTTCGGCTCCCTCGAACTCTACCTCCGGACCGCCTTCGTCACGCAGCGCCCCTCGAAGGCCGCACCGGACCTCGCCGAAGCGACGAAGGGCGAGCGCAAGGCCCTCTTCGCCGAGCTTTCCGGTATCGACTATCTCGAGGCCTACCGCGCCGAAGCCAAGGCCCGCGCCGACGCCCTCGAGTCGGACCTCCTGCGCTTTGACGCGACGATCGACGCCGCGGCGGACGTGGAAGCGCTCCTCGCGCAACTCGAGGGAGACATCCGGCTCAACGCCGAAAACGAAGCCGCGGCCGAAGGCGATGCCGTCCATGCGACCGAGACCGGGATGAGGCTCAAAGCAGAGCGCGACCTCATCGCTTCCCGCGTGGGCGAGCTCGAGAGGAAGGCCGCAAGGAAAGCGGACCTCGAGCGCGAGATAGCGGCCGCGGCCCAGGCCATCCAGGCGGCCGAGACCGAGATCCTGTCTTTCAGGCGCGCGGCGGACGGCAAGGGCAAAGCCGAAGCCGAGCTCGCGACTATCCGCGGGCTCGAGGGGGAGGCCGCCGCGCTCCGGGCCGAGAAGGCCAAGATCGACGAGAAGAACCGCGCCGCGCTCGTGGCGCACCAGGGCGAGGTCAGAGCGGTCGAGGAGCGGCGAAGGACCGCGCAGGCCGCGCTCGACGGAAAGCGCCGGGAAGCATCCGCCATTGAACGCGAGCTCGCCGGTCTCGAGGCGCGCCTTACCGCACCGATAGCCGACCACTGCCCGACCTGCGCGCAGCTCCTCCCCGAAGCCAAGCGCGCGCACCTTGCGGAAGAGCGGCGGAAGCTCGAAATCGCCGTCGCCGCCCTCAAGGACCGCTCCTTCGTGCTCGCGGGCGAAATCCGCGGGCTCGAGGAGGCCCATGCCGCGATCACGACCCCGCCGGCGCCCGTCCTTGCGCCCTTCCCCGGCGCCGAGCGCCTCGAGGAGATCGAGGGGACGCTCGCCTTCTTCGATGCTCCTTCGGTCGAGGAGCAGATCCGGCAGGCGGCCGAGGCCGCGGTCCGGATCGAGGCGGCCGAGCGGCGCAAGGTCGAGACGGCCGGCAGGCGCGACGCCGCTGAGGCCGAACGCTCCACCGTCGCCGAAGAGCTCGCCGCCCTGCCCGGGGCCCGCGAAGAACTCGTCTCCAAGGATCGCGAGCTCGAGGCCGCCCGGGAGCGGCTCACCGCCGCCCGGAGCGCGGCCGCGTCCGCTCGGGCTTTCGGCGAATCTGCCCGGCGCAATCTCGAGGACGCGCGCGCCCGCGCCGCGGCTCGCGACAAGGCCCGCGAGTCCCGCGGCGCCCTGGCGGCTACCCGGGACGACTGGCGGCTCCTCGAGCGCGCGACCGGGTCGGACGGCATCCAGGCGCTCGAGCTCGACGCCCTCGCGCCGTCCATCGCCGCCGTCGCGAATCGCCTCTTAGCCGAGGCCTACGGTTCTCGCTACGCGATCAGGTTCGACACTACGCGCATCGGCGGCAAGGGGACGCGCACGAAGCAGATCGAGGACTTCCTCGTCCAGGTGCTCGATTCCGAGACCGGCGAGGAGCAGGAAATCGCGACCCTCTCCGGCGGGGAAGGCGTGTGGATCAAGCGCGCGCTCTACGACGCCTTCGCGGCGATCCGGGCACAGAACACCGGCGTGAAGTTCCTCACCTGCTTCCAGGATGAGGCGGACGGGGCCCTCGATCCCGAGGCGCGGATGCGGTATCTCCGCATGCTCGAGGCGGCACACCGCGAGAGCGGGCGGTATCAGACGATCCTCATCACGCACTCGAGGGAGTTGCAGGCGATGGTCGCGGAAGCGATCGACGTCACGAGTCTCGGGGTGGCCGAGGGGAAGGTGGAGGTGGCGGCGTGAAGCAGGACGAAGCGATGCGACTCGCTGACGACGGGATAGCGCGGGTTGAGAAGAAGATCGAGGGCTTCAAGGCGGAGATTGAAAGCGTCTCCGCCCCCGTGGCGAGCGATGCGCAGGAACTGGCGGAGTCGGCATTGCAGATTTTTAACGGGCCTAGCAACCCTCGCGTTTGGGAAGATGAATGCTCCCAGCTGGTCGCCCTCATCGAGCGCTACGCCGCCGAGCGGGAGCGGAAGGCGCGGGAGGAGGAGCGGGAGCGGTGCATAGCGCGCATACGGTGGATGGATAATCCGCTGGACCCTGAAGACGAGCGCGATGTCATCGCCGCGATCAAGGAGTCCGGGAATGGCAATTAACGAGATGCGCGACCGCCGCGCGGCCGACTGGCTGAAATGCCGCGATGAGCGCGAGGACAAGAAGTTCCACTGGACGACTGGCGAGATAGCTACCTATCGCGGATTCTTCGAGCTCGGCTTTGAAGCCGGAATAGCCTACCGCGAGGAAATCGAAGCCCGCGCGTCGGAGCAGGGCGGGGAGATGCGGGAGGCGCTGACCGAGCTGGTTGGCTCCCTGTCATTATTTGTCGGCGTTCGATCGAGCGATCCTGCATCGCGTCCATTGACGGCTTTCCAGCAAGCCGGGTGGGCGGCTATCGATAGGGCCCGTGCCCTCCTCGTCCGCGAGAGCGCCGAGCCCGCCGAGGAGCTCGACTATACCGTCTGCGAGGACGCGTGCCGCGGCACCTGCCCGGCCTGCACGAAGCCCGCCGAGGAGCGAGGGCCGGAGGTGGGGAGATGAGTAGATTCCACATGTGCATGTCGGTGCGCGGGATTCTTTCGCGGAGCAATCGCGAGCTGAAACGGATGCTCCCGATGTTCACTCGCGACGATGGCTCGCACTATGCGACGACAGACCAGCTGCGCGATGCCCTTTTGGATGAGATCGCCAAAGGGCATGAAGTCCTTCCGATGGGCAAGTGCGACAACTTCGACTGGAAGGACGGGTGCAAGGGCCACGAGGAGCCCGCCGAGGTCGAGGCCGGGATCGGGGGCAAGGCGTGATCCAGGGCGACCTCTTCGGAGCCCCGAACGTCACCGAGGACGCCCGCGAGCTCCGCACCACGGCCCGCGCGACCTACCACGAGACGACGAACCCCGACGAACACGGGTGCGCGGACTGCCTGCGGGCCGACTGGAAGGCCGAGCGGTGCCGGCTCGCGGGGCGGCCCGTGGACATCGACTACGGCACCTGCGAGTGCTGGAAGAGCAAGGAGTAACTCATGGCAGACCTGAATTCCGTCTCCCTCGTCGGCCGCCTCACGCGCGACGTTGAGGCCCCCGCCGGCAACGGCCCCGCCCGATTCTCCGTCGCCGTCAACCGCCGCGTGAAGCAGGGCGAGCAGTGGACCGATGAAGCGAGCTTTTTCGACATCGAATACTGGCACAAGTCGATCCTGTCTTACCTCACGAAGGGCAAGCAGATCGCCATTCGCGGCGAACTCAAGCAGGACCGCTGGCAGGACAGGACGACCGGCGAGAACCGCTCCAAGATCATCATCGTCGCGCAGGACGTCCAGCTCCTGGGCGGGCAGGCCCAGGAAGGCCAAGGCGGGGCGCAAGCCGCATCCAGCGCCTGCGGATACCAGAAACCGGCCGCCGGCGCGACGGCGGGGCAGGGCGGCGCTCCGGCGGGCAAGCCCGACGACTTCACCGACGACATTCCATTCTGATGGAGCGAGGCATGAAAGAGCGACCGATTCTTTTCTCCGGCCCGATGGTTCTGGCGATCCTCGAAGGGCGGAAGACGCAGACGCGGCGGGCGATAAAGCAGTTCCCGACCGAGGGCTACCGCTGGGGCGGGTGGATAGTCGAAGGGGCGAAGCGCAGTGATGCTGGAAAGGCGACCGTCGTACCCGAAAGCAACTGGAAGTATTGCGCGACGGGAAGCATAAAAGCGCGTTGCCCCTACGGCCAGCCCGGCGACCGGCTCTGGGTGCGGGAGACGCACATTGCCCATGAAGTTGGGCATGTCCAATACGCGGCCGACTACCAGGACCATTCGAAGGACAAGGAATACGGAGTTCAATGGACGCCCTCGATCCATATGCTCCGCTGGGCCTGCCGCCTCGTCCTCGAAGTCGTCTCCGTCCGCGCTGAGCGGCTCAACGACATAAGCGAGGAAGACGCGAAGGCCGAAGGTAGCTATCTTGGCCGTTGCCCCTGCCTTCCGCGGGAACGCGACAAGTCGGCCATCGAGAAGCTCTTCCAGCAAACGCGGTGCCATATTCACGGTGACGAATTCCGCGAACTCTGGGACTCCATCAACCTCGCCCGCGGCTACGGCTGGGACGTGAACCCCTGGGTGTGGGTCGTCGAGTTCAAACGCATCGAAGGAGCAACCCATGGCTAAAACCAGAATCCTATCCGACGCGAACCAGGCCGTCGCGCGCTGCGTTCCGGCCGAGCGGACCTTCAAACCGCCGCGGGGAAAGACCGCGCGCCGCGAAATCTGCATCGTCGAGGTTGTCGCGCTCGACTCGGCAGACGACATGATCGAGCTTCGCATCACCGAAAACGAGACCATCCGTTTCGAGCGGGAGAGGTTCATGCAGGCGCTCGCGATCGCGGAGCGGAGAGAGTAGACCTGGAGCCGGGCGAGGCCTCTCGCCCGGCGATTGCGCAAGGGAGGGCGCGCGAAGATGCTAGTGCTCGGAAGACGTGAGGGCGAAGCTCTCGAGATAAATTTTCACGGTGAAATAATACGCATCGTGCTCGTCGGCGTCCCGGCCGGCGGGCTTGTCCGTGTGGGTGTCGACGCCGCTCGGGACGTCCAGGTGAGGCGGGCAGAGCTCGCCCGGGGGTCGGCATGAAAGACGATCTACCGTATTTCCCACACTACAACGACGCCCGCAATCACCCCAAAATGCGCGCCCTCCGCACCCGTTTCGGATGGGCCGGCTATGGTCAATTCTGGGCGCTGAACGAGATGATCGCCGACGCTCCGGACGCCAGGCTCGACCTCTCGAAGAAGATCAACCTCCTCGCGGCGGCCGGCGAACTCGGCTTTAGCATGTCTGATTTTGTAGACTTCTTGGCCTTCCTTTCAGACCCGGAAATCGACCTCGTGAACTATGTCGACGGCATCGTGACGACCGACAAAACGCAGGAGGCTTACGAGGCGATGAAGCGTCGACGAGAGGCCGAAAGAGGGAAATACGATTCCCGTAGACAGAACAGCAACGGAAATGCCGATTCCGTGCCCGGAAACGCGATTTCTGACACCGGAAACGATACAAAGCAAAGCAAAGCAAAGCAAAGCAAAGCAAATGAAAAAGCTAGCTGCGCGCCCGAAGATTTTTGCCCGAAGAGCGAAGAGTCTGACATCCCAATTGCCGAGCTCTACGCCTTCGCCCTCAAGATCGCGACCGAGGAGAAACACGCGAGGAATCCGCCGGCGCTCGCCAAGAAACTCATGACCGAGCCGGATATCATCGCGCGCTTCGAAGCCTCGAGGCCGCAGCCGAAACGGAACGACGTGTATCCTGAGCCGGGCCCGTGCACTTGCGGAGGCGCAATCCAGGCGGATCGGTGGGGAGGGACCGGGCAATGCAAGTCGTGCGGGACGTGGTGGCGGTGGTCGAAGGCCTGGGAGACCTGGGAGGTCGACGACTCAAGCCCTCCGCTCGAGGATTCCGCATAAACTCGAAATGCGTCTTGACGAGTCGAATTCCCCTGTGCTAGTTTCGGCGTAAGGCGAACCGGGAGCCGCAAGGCTCTAGCATCGCGAGGGTGGTCGAAAGACCACACATCCCTCCTCGCAACGCGAACGGGGCCGCAAGAATCCAGAGGTCAACAAGCGGGGCTTATGCCCGGCGAGACTTCTGTGTCTTGCGGCCCCGCTTGTTTTTCCGGGCCCCTGGGATGCGACATGGCGGGCTCGAAGAAACAGGCCAAGGCGACACCGAAGAGCGAGGCGCGGAAGAAACGCGCCCCCGTGGCGAAGCCTGCGAAGAAGACCGCCAGGAATCCGGCCGGGGAGAGGCCCGCGGGCGAGAAGGCCAAGACGGGGCGGCCGACGAAGTACGATCCGGCCATCCACCCGGCTCTTGGCGAAGCCTGGGCGGCAGCCGGGAAGACTGACAAGCAGATCGCCGAGAAGCTCGGGATCGCCGAGTCCACCCTGAATCTCTGGAAGATCGAGCATCCGGCGTTTTCGGAGTCCCTAACGAGGGGCAAGGCCGGACCGGATGAGCAAGTCGAGTCGAGTCTCTTCGCCCGCGCGACCGGGTACAGTTTCGATACCGAGAAGCTCCTCGTCGTTTCGGACGGGAAGGATCTCGGCTCTCATGTCGAGCGTCATCCGATCGTCGAGCACTGCCCGCCCGACGTGACCGCGTGTATCTTCTGGCTTAAGAATCGCCGGCCGGATCGCTGGCGGGACAAGCAGGAAATCGAGCAGCGGACCATCGAGCCCCCGAAGCTCGAGCTTGTCCTCGAGGGCGTTCCTCCGGAGGCGAAACCGTGAGGCTTGCCCTCCAGGCGAAGCAGGCCCGCGCGTATCTCGCGCGCTCGACCGAGACGCTCTACGGCGGCGCCGCCGGCGGCGGGAAGTCGCACCTCATGCGCGTCGCGGCCATCGCCTGGTGTCTCGACATCCCTGGCCTTCAGGTTTACATCTTCCGCCGCACGCACCCCGACCTCTGGAAAAACCACATGGAGGGCCCGAGCGGATTCCCGGCCCTCCTCGCCGAATTCGTGAAGTCCTGCGACGCGAAGATCAACTACTCGGACGGCAAGATCACGTTCTCGAACGGCTCGACGATTCTCCTCTGCCACTGCCAGTACGAAAAAGACGTTTACAACTACCAGGGCGCCGAGATCCACGTCCTCATGATCGACGAGCTCACGCAGTGGCCGGCCAGCATGTACAAGTACCTCCGCGGCCGCGTGCGCATGGTGGGTATCAACCTTCCCGAGAAGTACACCGGGCGTTTCCCTCGGACCCTCTGCGGCGCCAACCCCGGCGGTATCGGCCACAACTGGGTCAAGGGCGCCTGGGTCGACCTCGGGCCCGGCGTCCACGAGATGCCGAAGGCCGAAGGCGGTATGCGCCGCGAATACATCCCCGCCCGCCTCGAGGACAACCCGAAACTTGTCGAAGCCGACCCGACTTACGAGGACCGCCTCACCGGCCTCGGGAACGCCGCCCTCGTGCGCGCCATGCGCATGGGCGACTGGGACATCGTGGCCGGCGGCGCGATCGATGACGTATGGGACCGCGAGCGCCACGTTGTGAAGTCCTTCCGCATCCCGTCCTCCTGGCGCGTCGATCGCTCGTTCGACTGGGGCAGCGCGAAACCGTTCTCGGTCGGCTGGTGGGCCGAAAGCGACGGGACCGAGGCTGTCCTCTCGGATGGCTCGCGCAAGAGCTGGCCGCGCGGAACGCTCTTCCGGATCCACGAGTGGTACGGCTGGCCGGGCCCAGGGCACGAGAACGAGGGCCTTCGCATGACGAGCGAAGAGATCGGCCGCGGGATCAAGGAGCGCGAGGCGGAGATCCGCGAGCGCCTCGGGATTGCCCGCATCCAGGCCGGCCCGGCCGATGCCTCGATCTACGACGAGGAGGACGGCGACTCCATCGCGGCGAAGATCGATCGCGGATTCGGGCAGCGCGGCGCCTTCGTGCCGGCGAACAAGGCTTCGGGAACGCGAAAGCAGGGCCTCGAGCTCCTGCGCTCTCGCCTCAAGGCCTCGCTCGCCGAGCGCATGGAGGAACCTGGCCTCTTCGTGTTCGACGCCTGCACGGCGGGATTCATCCGCACGGTGCCGGTCCTGCCTCGCGACGAACGCAATCCCGATGATGTTGATTCAGCCGCCGAAGACCACGCATACGACGAGACGCGATACCGCCTCCTCGCCCTCAAGCACACGGCGAAAGCCATCAAACTAGGAGCCGCCTAATGCCGCAGAAAATCTCCGACCTCCATCCCTCGCTCGCCGCCCGCCTCGCGCAGTATGACCGCGTGCGCGACTTCCTCGAGGGCGCCGACAAGCTCCGGGACCACGACCTCGCCGCGAAGGGCGACGCCGCGACCGCCTACCTCCCGCGCCTCTCGCCGAAGCAGGACGAAAAAGAATACGCGGCCTACGTCCGCCGCGCCCTGTACTACAACGCGCCTGGGCGCACCCGCGACGGCTTCCTCGGGCTCATCTTCGGACGCGAGCCCGAGATGGACCTCGGCGCCGCGGAGCCGCTCGCGGAGGACGCCGACCTCCAGGGGACGCCCTTGCCTGAAATGCTCGAGGAAGCCGTCGAGGAAGTCCTCGCTGTCGCTCGCTTCGGCTGGCTCGTAGACAGGCCCGAAGCTCCCGCGGGCGCCTCAAAGCTCGACGCCGAGCGCGACGGCATCCGGCCGTATCTCGTGCCCTACCAGAGCGAGAACATCATCAACTGGTCGCTCACCCGCATCGGCACCCGCTGGAAGCTCGGGCGCGTCGTCCTCAAGGAAACCTACGAGGCCGAGGTCGACGGCACGACGAAGACGCTAATCCGCTACCGCGAGCTCCTCCTCGAGGCCGAGGGCTATGTCGTGAGGCTCTGGACGCAGGAGAAGGGCCAGGGCGAGTATCGCATCGAGAGCACGGCTTATCCGCTACTTGGAGGCAAGCGCATCACAGAAATCCCGTTCTACTTCTTCGACCCGCGCGGCGGCCGGCCCGCGCCCGGGAAGAGCCCGCTCGTCGACATCGTGGAGATCGCGCGGAGCCACTACCAGTCGAGCGCCGACCTCGAGCATGCGCGCTTCTCGTGCTCGCTCCCGACGCCGTACTTCATCGGCTTTTCCGAGGAGGAAGCCTCCGGCCTATCCCTTGGAGGGCTTAACGGCATCGTGGCCTCGGATCCCGCGGCAAAGGTCGGCTTCCTCGAATATTCGGGCGCAGGTGTGACGCCGCTCGAGAACGCCCTCACGCAGAAAGCCGAGATGATGGCGAAGCTCGGCTCCCGCATGCTCGCCGAGGACAAGAAGGACGCCGAGGCGGCTGAGACCTTGCGGATCCGCGCCTCTGGCGAGTCGGCGACTCTGGCGGACATCGCCCGGGCAGTCGGTCGCATAGCGAGCCAGGCGCTCACTTTCGCGGCTCGCTGGATGGGCTCGGACACTCCCGTCGAAATCACGCTCAATACCGAGTACACCGCCGCTACCATGAGCCCGCAGGAGATCGCGGAGCTCCTCAAGGCCGTCCAGGCCGGCGAGCTTCCCGGCGCTGACTTCCGCGCCCGTCTCCGCAAGGTCGGGATTATCGAAGCCGACCGCACCGATGAGGAGATCGAGGCCGAGCTCGAGGCCGAGCGGGCGAAGCGCGAGGAGACCGCCGGGGCGGCGCTCGAGGCGACGGCGAAGGATCTGGCTGAGAAGGCGAAGGGGGCGGCTGAGTGAATTCCGCCACCCGCCTCCTCCGCGCCCTCCTCGCCCGCGGCGCCTACCTCGAGTCCCTCACCCGCGCCGAACTACGCGCGATACTCCCCATCCTCGAGCGCGCGCATGAGGAAGTCCTCGGGAAGATCGCGAAGACGGGCGGCGCATGGACCCGCGAGTGGCTTACCGAGATGGCGGGTGACCTTGAGGCGATCTACAAGGCGGCCTGCGCTGAAGCATGGGTCACCGTGAGCGCAGACCTGGAAGAGCTGGCGAAAAACGAGGGCGCGTGGGCGCTAGGCGAGATCGGTCAAGCGACCATTGGGATCTCTCTATCCACCCCCGCGCCCTCTTTGCTAAAAGCCGTCGTGAACCTCCCGACAAACATCGGCGGCTCGACTCTTGAGCACCAATTCGAGGCGCTAGGAATCGAGTCGAAAAAGGCTGCCTACGAGGCAATCCAACAGGGTATGCTCGCGGGCGATACCGTCGACGAGATGACGCGCCGTCTCCGCGGAGAGGTCAAGAAGCGGGCGATCTGGCGCCGCGATTCAGACGGAGTACGGCGCTACCATCCCGGCGTCTATGAGGGCGGAGTGATCGAGGGAGTTTCAACCAGAGGCGCCGAGCGAGTCGCGCGGACGGCGATCATGCACGTTTCCAACCAGGCGCGCGAGATCACCTACGCGGCGAACGAGGACATTTCCAAGGGCTACCAGTATGTCGCAACTCTCGACACGAACACCTGCCTCGTCTGCGCGAACGACGACGGAAGAGTCTTCGGTCTCCGCGATCCGCGGCCGGTCCTCCCGCGCCATATCGGCGACCGGTGCCTGTACGTCCCGGTCCTCAAGTCTTGGCGCGAGCTCGGCATCGACGCCGACGAGCTGCCCGAAGGCACCCGCGCGAGCATGGACGGGCAGGTGGCCGAGAGCGAGACCTTCGCCGACCGACTCACGAAGGCGAGCGCGGAGCGACAGGTGGCGATGCTCAGGAGCCCGACGAAGGCGCGGCTCTACCGGGAAGGCATGCCTCTGTCCGAGATGGTCGAGGACGGGCATGAGGTACCGGTGAAGGTGCTTCTCGAGAGGGCCGCCGAGAGGCGGAAGAAGGGGAGGGCCGCATGAAAGGACGACGAATCGAGAACCCAGAGAACTATACGAACGCGCCGACTGTACTGCCGGGCGATTACTGGAAAGACCGTGCCGGCCCTTGGCATGTTGCCGCCCCCGTGCCGCCTGATGATGACGGATTCCTCCTCATCGCCGATGTCTCGACCTGGCGCATCACCGAGCACGAAGACGGGACGATCACCGTCAGTCCCTCGATCTTTTGGGGCGCGGGCGGATACCCCAATTCGCCCCGCGAGTGGGCCGCGAAACATACTTGGCACGGCTGGCTCGAGCGCGGCGAGTGGAGGGAAGCATGAGCAAATCCAAGACTCGTATTTACACGATGCGCCGCGATGGCTGGACTGATTATTTCGAGCTCCATGTCTCGCCGAACGCTCAGGCGATGCGAATGCACATCATCGCCGAGTTCGAGAAATACGGCTTCCCGATCGACGAAGATCGATTTCGC
>JAEUJG010000534.1 GCA_016794765.1 Spirochaetaceae bacterium
CAGGATCGGCATGCAGGCCACCTCGGTGCTCCTGCGGAAGGGACACCGCATCCGCGTCGCCGTCGCCGGCCACGACGCCTCCTCCTTCGCGCGCATCCCCGCGGAGGGCGAGGTGGAGATCGAGGTCCTGAGGAGCGCCGCCTTTCCGTCGCGCGTCGAGCTGCCCGTCAAGGAGCGCGGCCGATCAAGACGGCCGGCGCCGGTGCCGGCCGCGCGCGGCGGCTGCGGCGGCGGGAAAAACAAAAGGCCGGCCGCCCCCAGGCGACCGGCCTCTCGACCCGTTCGACGGGAATGGCCGGACTCAGCCCGCCGCGGCGGCGGCCGCCGGCGCCGCCTTCGGCGCCGCGGTGACCGGCTTCAGTAGGAGGCCGAGGAGGATGGCGACGCCGAGGAGGGCGGCGGAGATGCCGTAGGCCGCGGCGTAACTGCCGGTCGTGTCGATCGCCCAGCCGGCCAGGAGGGGACCGACGACGCCGCAGACGCCCCAGGCGGTATAGAGCACGCCGTAGTTCGTCCCGTAGCCCTTCATGCCCCAATAGTCGGAGGTGATGGAGGGGAAGGTGGACATGAGGGAGCCGTAGGAGAAGCCCGCGACGACGGTCCCGAGGATGATGAGTGGGACGGTGGTGTAAAAGCCGAAGGCGAGCATGTTGAGGAGCTGGGTGGAGAAGACGAGAAGCAACGTGTTCCTCCGCCCGATCTTGTCGGAGAGGTAACCGCCGCCGATGCGTCCGGACGCGTTGCACACGGCGAGGAGGGAGACGAGGTAGGCGGGATTGGCGATCGCCGCCTGCTTGGAGGCGATGGTCGCGAGGTGGCCGATCATCATCACGCCCGCGGAGGAGGCGAAGACGAACATGATCCAGAGCAGGTAGAACTGGGGCGTGCCGAGCATCTGGCGCCAGGTGTAGTCGTGGCCGGAGTGGCGCGGGGCGTGATTCTTCGTCGACACGCGCGCCGGCGTCGCGGGGACATGGTCCTTGGGGGGATTGTCGACGAGGAGGGAGAGGAAGCCGCCGACGACCAGGATGCCCGATCCCAGGACGAGGAAGGTCCGCGAGATCCCGTAGGCCCTGATGAGGGCTCCGGCGAGGGGGGCGAAATAGACCGCCGCGACGCCGAAGCCGCCGACGGTGATGCCGCTCACGAGCCCCTTCTTGGAGGGGTGGAACCACTTCATGGCCATCGGCGTGATACAGCCGTACACGAAGCCGATGCCCGTCGCGACGACGACGCCGACGGTGATCATGAGGGCGAGGGGCGTCGAGAAGAACCCGGAGGCGACGAGCCCGAGGCCCACCAGGGCGACGCCGATGCGGATGACCCACTTCGGCCCGATGCGGTCCTGGATCATGCCGGCGAGGAGAAGGGCGACGGCCCAAACGACGACGGCGGTCGTGTAGGCGGCGTTGGCTTCGGTGTGGGTCCAGCCCCAGCCTCCCTGGGTGAGAGGCACCACCATGGCCTTCTTGAACACGCTCCAGGCGTAGAGAAAACCGATGCTCAGGTTGATGCCGGTGCCGGCGACAAGGATGCGGATGGCCTTGCTGTTCTTGGTCACGGGAACTCCTTGCGTTCGCTTCCCGATTCCCCGCCCGCCGAAAACTTCGCCCTACGCCGTAGGCGCGAATGCGGCTCTCGTCGAAGGCAGGATCCGGAAGATCGGCCTGTGCCGATGGGGGATTACCGTTCGACGCCGTAGTAGCGGAACCGCGAGCAACCTTCCTAACCCGGGCGGAGAGGCCGCGTCAAGCCCCGCGTCGACCGCCGGCCGGCATCGATTCGGCGTTGACAGTGACGGACGGAGGATACTAGTCTCAAGGCGCCGCTTGGAGCCCGAGGGATCGCGGATCCCCCCGCGTCGGGCCCGGGATCCGGCCTTCGTCCCCGGCTTGGCGAAAGCCGCACGCGACCGGCGCAGACATTCACTATCGTATGAGGCCTACGTGGACATGATGATCCTGACCGAGGAGATGAAGTCGGCCATTGCCCTTCTCGAGGACGAGAAGGAGCGCTTCATCTGGATTTCCGGACGAGCCGGCACCGGCAAGTCGACCTTCCTCCACTACCTGAAGACCGAGCTGCGGCCAAGGAACGCGGTCTACCTGGCCCCCACCGGCGTCGCGGCGCTCACCATCGGCGGACAGACCATCCATAGTTTTTTCTGGATCAACCCCGGCGAAAAGGCCCACTTCGACACCGACCTCGATCCCGACCGGGAGTCGCGCCTCTATCCGAAACTCGCGAAGGTGGACTGCCTCGTCATCGACGAAATCTCCATGGTCCGCGCGGACCTGCTCGACGAGATCGACCGGCGGATGCGGAGGGCCAAGGGTGAGCCGCGGCTCTCCTTCGGCGGAGCCCGGCTCGTCCTCTTCGGCGATCCCTACCAGCTGCCGCCGGTCGAGCCCGATCCCTACAGCCGCGCGGGCGAGCTCTTCGCCGAACGCTACAAGAGTCCCTTTTTCTTCTCCGCCCAGGTCCTGCGCACGAGGGCACGAAAAATCCGCCGGGTGGAATTCACCCGGGTCTTCCGCCAGAACGAGGCGGATTTCCTCGCCACCCTGGACCGCTGCCGTTCGGGCACCGTGACCGAGGCCGACCTCGACCTCCTCCAGTCGCGGGTGCTCCCCGAAGGGAAAAAACCGCCCGCCGACCACTTGGTCCTCACGGCGCGCAAGGACGAGGCCCAGCGGCTGAACCGCTACCGCCAGGATGCCTTGGAAGGCCCCGCGCGCGTCTACGAAGCGGTCGCGGACGGGCAGTTCGCCAAGGAACTCGACGACGAGGAGCTTCCGGCGCCGCGCCGCCTGGAGCTCAAGGTCGGCGCGCGGGTATTCCTGACCGTCAACGACCCGGAACATCGCTGGGTCAACGGCACCCTCGCGACCGTGGCGGGACTCGAAGAGGAGGGCGTCAGGCTTCGGGACGAAAAGGGGGAATTCCGCGTCGGACCCCACACCTGGCAAAAGGCCAAGTTCGTCCTCCGAGGCGGGGAGTTGGTGGAGGAAGTCACCGACCGCTACAGCCAGCTGCCCCTCCTCCCCGGCTGGGCGATCACCATCCACCGGGCCCAGGGTCGGACCCTGGAGAAGGTCTTCGTCGACCTCTCCCAAGGCGCCTTCGCTTCGGGCCAGGCCTATGTCGCGATCTCGCGCGTCACGCGCCTCGAGGGACTTCTCCTCCGGACCCGGCCCCGCGCCCGCGACTTCTTTGTCCACGAGCGGGTCAGCGCCTTTCTGGACTTCATCGCGAAAAAGCCCGGGGAGGAAGCCGCCGAGCCGCGGGGAGAGCGCTAGGCCGGTCTCAGCACGCCTCGACGGAGCCCGGCGCGGGTGGGACCCGGCGCCGCCGGGAAGCGGGACCCGGCGCCGCCGAGGTCAGGCGCCGGCAGGGTCACCGCCGGCGATTCAGGGCTTCAGCCGCCTTGCCCGTCGCCGAAGCCTTCACCGGCCTTCGC
>JAEUJG010000551.1 GCA_016794765.1 Spirochaetaceae bacterium
CGGGCTGTAGCGCAGGGGCTAGCGCGCTTGGTTCGGGACCAAGAGATCGGAGGGTCAAATCCTCTCAGCCCGATCTTCGGAAAAAGACCGTTCGGCATCGCCGGACGGTCTTTTTCTTTTCTCGGGCTGAGAGGATTTGAACGGGAGCGCCGACCCGGAAGCGCGCGATCGTTTGAGCGCGCTGGAGGGGAACCGCGCCATGGAAGGCGCGGTTAGGCGCGGACGCGGCCCGGAGCGAGCGGACAGGATGTCCGCGAGCGTAGGGCAAATCCTCCGGAGCCCGATCTCCAGAAACCGCTCGGCATTCGCCGGGCGGTTTCTTTTTTCGGGCTGAGAGGATTTGAACGGGAGCGCCGACCCGGAAGCGCGCGATCGTTTGAGCGCGCCGAGCGATGTCCACCTCTCGAACATTTCTGCTATGCTCTCTTTTATGGGAATCCCGATGCTTCTCGCGATCCTGTCTGCGGCCCTCTTCGGCGCCGCGACGCCCCTCAGCAAGGGCCTGCTCGGCTCCATCGGCCCGTTCACGCTGGCGGGCCTCCTCTATCTCGGGGCGGGGCTGGCCTTGGCGCCCTGGGCCCTGCGGGGCCTTGTCCCGCGCGGGCGGGTCCTGAACCGTCGGAACCGCCGGCATGCGCTCGGGTCGGTACTCGCGGGAGGAATCGCGGGACCCGTCCTCCTCCTCTTCGGGCTCAGGGCGGCAAGCTCCTCCTCGGTCTCCCTCTGGCTCAACATGGAGCTCGTCGCCACCGCGGTACTCGGGCATTTTCTCTTCCGCGACACCATGACCAAGCGCGGCGCCCTCGCCGCGATCGGCATCCTGGCCGCCTCGGTCCTCCTCTCGTTCGAGGGAGGAACCGCGACCCTGAGGGCCGGACTCCTCGTGGCCGGCGCTTGCGTGGCCTGGGGTTTCGACAACCACTTCACCGCCCTCATCGACGGTCTCTCGCCGGAGACCAGCACCTTCATCAAGGGCATCGCGGCGGGAGCGGTCAACCTCGCGATCGGTCTCCTCGCGGAAGGACGAACGGAGATCGACCCGGCCACGCTGGGAGGCGCCCTCGCCATCGGCGCGCTCTCGTACGGGGCGAGCATCGTGCTCTACATCGCCTCGGCCCAGGGGCTCGGCGCCTCCCGCGCCCAACTCTTCTTCTCTTCGGCCCCGCTCTTCGGCCTCGCTCTCGCGGCGATCCTGCTCGGCGAGGCCCCGACCCCCGCGCGCGCGGCGGCCCTCGGGCTCATGGGGCTTTCCTGGGCCCTCCTCCTCGGGGATCGCCACGCGCACGACCATGTCCACCCGAAGGCCGTCCACACGCACTGGCACCGGCACGGGGAGGGGCACCACGGCCACGGGCACGCCTCGCTCACTTTCCCGGCCCGCATCTTCGGCCACGGCCACGAGCACGCGCACGAGGAAGCCGCGCACCGGCATCCCCATGTCTCGGACATCCATCATCGGCACGCGCATCCGGGCGAGGTCGAGGAATGAGGCGGAAGGCGCGCCATCGTCCTGGCGCGCCGGAAGACAGGGGCTTCAGCGCGCGCCGCGGCCCTTCGCGGGAAAGTCGAAGCTGACGGCCGCGCCGGCGCCCCGCTCCATCGTGACCTTGGCGCCCAACTCCTCCGCGAGGACGCCGATCAGCTGCATGCCGAAGCCGGAAGACTCCTCGAAGGTGACGTCGGGCGGCAAGCCGATGCCGTCGTCGGCGTAGCGCAGCAGCACCCGGTCGCCGACCGCCGCCGCGCCGACCGAAACGAAGCCGCGGTCGCGGCCGGGGAAGGCGTACTTCGCGGAGTTGGTGACGAGCTCGTTCAGGATGATGCCTATGGAGACTATCGTCTTGGCCGGCAACATGATCCGCGCGATTTCCGCCTTCAGCGCGATCCGCGCCTTGCCGGCGACCAGCGAGACGATCTGGTCGAGCAGGTCGGGGAGGACATCGCTCAGGTCCTGGTCCCCGGTGAGCTCCGAGCGGTAGAGCCGGTCGTAGAGTTCCGTCAAGGCGTGGACCCGTCCCGCCGCCTCCGAAAGGACGTCGCCGCAGGCGGTTTCCGCCTGGAGGCCCGCTTCGAGGTTGAGGAGGGAGGCGACGATGCCCATGTTGTTCTTGATCCGGTGGTGGGTCTCCTTGAGGATGAGCTCCTTCTCCCGGAGCATGGCGCGGATCCGCTCGTCGGCCTCGTGACGCGCGGTGATGTCCTCGAAGGTGGCGACCATGCCGCGGAAGCTCCCGTCGGTTTCCAGCATGGGCCGGGCGTTGACCGAGAGTACCACCCGGCGCCCGTCCGGCCACTCGATGGCGTGCCTGACGTCGTAGGTCGGGGCGAGGGTGCGCCTGACGATGGAGAAGGGCTGGCTTTCGTCGGGGAAGGGCTTGCCGTCTACCGTCATGGCGTGCCAACCGGGGGCGTTGTAGTCGCGCGACGTGATGCTTTCCTTGGACAGGCCCAGGATCTCTTCGGCCCGCCGGTTGGCGTAGGTGATGGCGCCCGAGGCGTCGACCGTCGCGATGCCCACGGGGCTCGTCTCCATGATCATGCCCATGAAGGAGCGTTCCTTCTCGAGGGCGGCCTCGGTCAGCGCGTGCTCGGTGATCTCGTTGAAGGCCACGACAAAGTGGCCGGGGCGGTTCCGATACGCGACACAATCATACCAGCGGTTCTTCAGGGCGAGGTGCTGCTTGAAGCGCTTTTCGACGCCCGTCCGGACGACCTCGCCGAAGACGCCGATCCAGTCGAAGGGATCCTTGTCGATCCCGGGGAAGGCCTCCGTCACGAGCTTGCCCACCGGATCGACCCCGGTCAGCTCCTTGTAGGTCTTGTTCGCGGAGAGGAAGAAGTAGTCGACCGGCCGGCCGGCCGGATCATATTCCATGCGGTGATGGGCGATGCCGATCGGCGCGCGGTCGAAGAGGCCGCGGTAGTCCTCCCCATTGTCCGAGGCGACCGATCGGCCCGCCGCGAAGAGCCTCAAGGCGTTCCGCGCCGCGGCGAGGAGGAGGGGCGCGCCGGAACCGGACGCGACGCACCCGAAATTCGGGACCGCCTCCGCCCGCTCCACGAGGCGGGCGCTCCCGTCGGCGAGAAGGAACAAGACGGGGAGCTCGCGCCGCGCCAGGATGGCGCCGGCCGTCCCGGCGCCGTCGCGCCCCGGGCCGTCCCCGATCTCCGCGAGCACGAGGTCGACCGGTTCCCCGCGGGCCAACAGGGCAAGCGCTTCTTCCGCGCCCGCGGCCTCGCGCAGGGCGAAGCCGCCGCCCTCGAGGGCCGAACGAGCTTCGGCGGCGGGACTTCCGTCACCGCGCACGAAGAGGATGGTCTTGCCGGCGTTCGTCATTTTTAATCCTCGCCCGTCGATTTGGAGCGCGGCTTCCGGGCGGAAGCCCCCGGCCGAGCCCGGCGCGGGCCCGGGAGCCGCGGCGCGCCGACCTCAAGTATCGCCGAGCCGCCGCGGGGATTCAATCCGAATCGAGCGGGTCCCGGGGTTTCATGCCTTGACAATCCCGGCCTACGCGCCAAAATGACGCATCGTGAGGAAAAGGAATGATACGGGCGCCGGAAGGAGCGGATCGGCCGCGGACCGGCCCGGGGAAAACCGCGCCCGCGTCGGTCCCGACTACGGCGAGCTCCAACGGCGCTTCGACGGGCTCGTGGAGGGCGGCGCCGGCCTCGCGGCGAGGGAGCGCTTCCTCGAGGCGGTGTTCGTCGAAAACAACCGCGCGATCAGGAACCTCGATTTCCACGCCCTGCGGCCCGCGACGGTCGCGGAGGATTACCTCCTTCCCCGCCGGGACCTCATGAGCTTCGTCCTGCGGAACTGGATCCGGCAGGTCTTCCTGCCGGCCCTCCCTCCGGAGGCGGTCGGGTCCATGCTCGTCTTCGGCGTCGGCCGGCTCTTCTCCTCCTACAACGACACGGGGGTCCAGAACGGCACCGACGCCGACATCAACGTGGTCGTGGCGGACAGCTTGCCGGAGGGCGCGCGGCGGAAGGTCCAAGCGGGCCTGGAGCGCCTCCGCGCGGCCCTCCTCGAGCGTTTCTTCGTCCACCTGGAGATCGATCCCGAGTTCACGCTGCTGCGCGCCCGCGAGGCGGCGGACCGCCTTTCCTGCGAGGACGCCGAGGTGCGCGCGCGGAGCCTCCTTTTCTACAAGAGCAACTGCCGGAGCCTCCGGATCATCAAGGACGAGGAGGAGCTCCGCGAGTCCCTCTTTTCCCGCGTGCGGCACCTCCCGGACGCCCTACTCTTCGAAAACTTCCTCGGCCTCTCCAACCCGAAGCCGACCTTCATGCGGATCAGGACGGGCCGCGCCGAACTCGAGCTCCTGGCCGACGGCAGCCGCGAGCGGATCAGGCCGGACTCCGCCATCGGTTCCCGCGCCTTCGCGCGCCGACTCCGGCGCGCCCTGCCGCCGGCCCTGCGCGTCTCGCCGCCCGACTGGCACTTCTCCATGAAGCACATGGTGAACCGCGTCTACGACTACGTCGGCGCGATGCGCGATCTCGGCTACGGCCTCGAGGAGATCGGCTTCGACCGGCCCTCGCCGGAGCTGGGCGCCGACCCCGACTACCGATACCTCCGCGACGCCCACCGGCTCATGCTCTACCTGCAGGAACTCGTCCAGATCACGGCGGGACACTACGGCGAGGCCTGCGACTACAGCTACGTCTCCCGCGCGCGCTTCCGCCGCTTCTGCGAGATCGACGGCGACAAGTTCCGCGCCGACTTCGAGCGCATGGTCCTCGGCGGCGACCTCCTCCTTCCGAGCGAAAAAGTGGTCTTCCGGACCCTGCGGCGCAAGATCGAGACCAAGGCCCGCGACCGTTTCCTCGAGGGGCGCGCGGCGGACTTCGTGCTCCTCCCGGAGGGGCTCGCCTTCGAAACCGTCTACCGCGATCCCTCCGGCTACAAGCTCCTCGTGCCCTACTCCTGGGCCGACCTCGGCTACTTCGTCTTCGACAGCATGGCGCGGCGCATGGCCGCCGTCGTGGAGGGGCGGCTCGTGCCGCGGCTCGGCGCGCTCGGCCTGCCGCCCGCGGGCCTGGAGGCCTACCGCGCCGCCTGCCTCGACGGCGAAACCGAAGGCGATGTCGAGGCCCCCGCAAGCCGGCGGCCCGCCGCCGGCCCACGGCCCCGCGCGAGTAACCGTCTTCCTTTTCAAGCGGGTGAAGGCTGAATTCGCCAAGGGACCCCAGTCTTCACCATCGCGTTCAGAATCGTGATGAGCTTTCTCATGCAAGCAACTATAGCCACCTTGGGAAGCTTTCCCGCTGCG
>JAEUJG010000046.1 GCA_016794765.1 Spirochaetaceae bacterium
AAGCTCGCCGTCACCACGCCGGCCTTGGGATGCGGCCGGGAGGCCAGGCTGGCGCGCAACTTCTCCGCCACGAGGAGGGCGCCTTCAAGTCCCGTGTTCGGGAGTATGGCGGCGAACTCCTCTCCACCCCAGCGTATCAGGTTGTCGGCGTCCCGCAGGAGCGCCTTGGCCGCGGCCGCCGCCGCGACGAGCACCTCGTCGCCCACATCGTGCCCATGAAGATCGTTGACGCGCTTGAAGTGGTCCAGGTCGAACATGACGAGGCTCGCTCGCTCCCCCGACCGATCGCTCTTGCCCAAGGCGACCGTCATCCATTGCTCCAGGTAGCGTCGGTTGTAGAGTCCGGTAAGCTGGTCCGTGCTCGCGATGGCGGCCAGGCGGTCCTCGTTGTCTTTCTGGTCCTGGATGTTCAGGAGGAGACCTTCGTATTCTTCGATGCCCGATCGCTTCATGACGCGTTTCAGGTGGAGGCGGGCCCAGAAGGCCGTTCCGCCCGAGTCGACCAGCTGGGTTTCCAGCACCAGGAGCTCGCGGTGGTCGTGCAGGAACCGGCGGAGCAGGTGGTAATCGCTTTCGCTCCGGAAAAGCCCGGGCAGATCGGCGTCAAAACGGCGGGCAAACGCCGTGGCGTCGTCGCAGCCAAACTGCCTGAGGAAGTAGCGGTTGCCGAAGGTAAAACGCCCTTCGGCGTCGAGCAGGAACATGCCGGCCGGCACCGATTGCACCAGACGTTCCGCCAGATCGCGGACGGAACGGGCGAGCGAGCCGAACTCGTCCCGCCGCGACAGCCCGGCGACGCTCGCGCCGCCGTCGGCGGTCATGTGGTCGAGGCTTTCCACCAGGGCGCGGAAGGGTCGCAGGAAAAGTTGGCGCATGCCCAGGGAGAGCGCGAGCACGGCGAGCGCCAGGACCAAGGCAAGGACCGCGCCCATCGTCACCAGGACCCGGGGATCATAGAGTTGCCCGAGGCCGAAGAAGGTCACCGCGTGCCAGCCGGTTCCCGCGATGGGCACCAAGGCGGCGTATTGGTATTCTCCGCCGGAGAGCCGGAGCGCCACGGGCTCCTTGGGATCGCGCAAGTAACGCTCGATTTCCGTCCGGAACCCTGGGCTGCCATGGTAGCTATACACGGTTCCTTCGACGCCGACCGGGCTCCCGTAGCTGTTCTCCGTGATGTTCCCCAGGTCTTGGTCGAGCTGGATGGCGCCATAGGCGTTGATGAGAATCGATCGCGCGCCGTGACGTTCGTGGCCGGAGAGGATTGCGCGAACCAGCGGGTCCAGATGCAGGCCCGTGCCGATGACGCCCGCGACCCGCCCCCCCGCGCGAACGGGGCAGTTCACCCACACGCGGGTGGTGCGCAGGAAGCGGTCCGTATCGATGTTGAGGGTGTAATCGCCCGGCAGCGCCAGGCTCTTGAAGAACCACAGGTCCTCCGGATTGTCCCGCGCCAAGATTCCGGAAACGAGGGAGGGATCCACCGTGGAACCTTTGGGGAAGAAGCGGAAATTGCCGGTGGCCGCGGCCGCCACGAAAATGTCCCTGCCCTGAAAGACCTCGCCGAGCGCGGTCAGGGAGCGGGCGGCCCGGGAGGCGACCGCGGCATCGTCTTCGGCCAGAAGCCAATCCCGGATGTCGGGATCGGCGGCGGCGGCCACGGAAAGCGTTATCTCCCTTCCGAGCTGGCTTTCCAGCTCACCCCCTATTTCATTCCCGTAGAGGATGGCGTAGTCCTTGGATATGCGGTCGGAATAGCCGCCGAGCCCCACGACAAACACCGCGACAAAGGCGAGGAGGGCGACAAGGAGGGTAATCATGGCCAGCGCGACGAAGCTTGTCCCCACGGAGGTCGCCTTCGGCTTTCTTGCGGCTTGATTATCCACGTTCAAAGTGTATTTCGCGGCGGCATGGATTGCCAGAGCGCGATTATCTTTTGTTCACGTCGAGACCCGTCCCGCGATCCGGGACCGGGATTCGCTCCGCGTCTTTCGCGCGCCGCTCCTCAAAGGAGCTTCGCGTACTCGAGCTCGACGATTTTCCGGAGCCGGTTGATGAAGCGCGCGGCGGGCGCCCCGTCTACGATGTCGTGGTTGAAGACCACGGTCATGTTGAGCATCTCGCGGATCTCGACGGCGTCGCGGCGGACGACCGGCTTCTTGACCGCGGAGCCGAGGGCGAAGGATACGGCCTTGGGGCCGCCGATGTAGGGGATCACGTAACCCGGCACGTTGGAGAACATCGAGACGGAGGTCACGAAGACCGTGCCGGAGAGCTCCTTCACCTTCGCGTGGTTCCGGAGGAGGGAGCGCATGAGGAAGACGCTCGCGCGCCGCGGGATCGCCGTGAGGAGGGCCTGCAGGAAGGAGGAAAAGACGTAACCGCTCTCGTCGTCGTCCCCCGTCTTGGCGGCATGGATCTCCGAGGCGATCTCCGCGGCGGACTTGCGGTCGGCGCCGCGGACGATGTATTGCTTGGTCACGAGCCGGCCCCCTCGTTCGACCTCTATCGGGATGTTCAGGTCCACCTCGCCGAAGGCCGTGGTGTTCCGGTAGTCGATGATCGAGTTGAAGTCGGGCATCTCCGCGAGGCAGGTCGCGATCGCCTTGAGGAGGAAGGAGAACAGCGAGCCCCCGCAGCCGGCGACGCGCCGCTCCCGGAGGGTCTTGCGGAGGCTCGTGATGTCGAACTCGAGGATGGCGACGAAGTTGTGCCCGTTCTCGACGAGGTCGAAGCCGAGCATGGAAAGTTTCCGGAGCCTCGTGGTCCTGGCGCTGCGCATGGTTCCCCCTGTTCCCGCCTCCACCCTCGCCCGCGGGGCGGCGATTGTCAAGCGGCGGTCATGACGCGGCCCCGCGGGCGGCGGCGGGCTTGGGGGCGGCCGCGCGCCGAGGCGCGGCGCGTGCCGGCGGCGCCCGGGATTGACAGCAGCGGCGCACCCCGGCTACTGTCCCGTCATGCGCTCCTAGAAATCCCTCCATCGCCACCGGGCCGTAGATCCTCCCCGACACGGCCACCGAACCGCCCGCGGCGATCCGCGCGCGGACAAAACACGCGAAACAAGGACAGGATATGGACGCACACACCCTTTTGCGGCTGGCCGCCAGGCCGGCGCTGTACGAAACCGCCCCCGCCTCGATCTGGACCGATCCCTGGATCGGCCAAAGGCTCCTCGCCGCGCAGCTCGACGAGGGCACCGACGCCGCGACCCGGAGGAAAGGCCAGCGCGAGCGCGCCCTGGCCTGGATCGAGGGCAAGCTCGCGCGGAGCCCCGCGCGCGTCCTCGACCTCGGCTGCGGGCCGGGGCTCTACGCCGAGGCCCTGGCCGCCCGCGGACATGCGTTATGCGGCATCGACATCTCCGCTCCCGCCGTCGCCCACGCGCGGGACTCGGCGGCGCGGGCCGGCCTCTCCATCGACTACCGACGCGGCGATTACCTCAAGGAGGAGCTTGGCGGCGGCTGGGACCTCGTCATGATGATCTATTGCGACTTCGGGGCCTTGACGCCGGAGGCGGGGGAATCCCTCCTTGAAAAGGCGTCGCGCGCCCTGGCTCCCGGCGGACTCCTCGTCTTCGACGTCTTCGGACCCGGACTGGCGGAGGAACGGAAGCCCGGACGCGGCTGGTACCGCTCCGCGGGACCCGGCTTCTGGGCCGAAAGGCCGCACCTCGTCCTCGAGGAAAGCTTCGCCTATCCGGAGGCGCGGGCGCTTGCGAGCCAATCCCTCGTTCTCGTGGAAGGAGAGGCCGAACCGCGACTCTACCGCACCTGGGACCGCTGGTTCGACCGGGAGGGCCTGGAGGAGCTTCTCCGCGGCGCGGGCTTCGAGCCCGAGGAGATCCGGGGCGACCTCGTTGAGAAAAACGACTTCACCTCCGCCGACGTCCTCTTCGCCGCGGCGCGGCCGAACGCGACGCGCGGGGGGCGGGGATGAGGCGGGATCCGCGGGGGGCCAGGGCAAGGGCCGCCCGCGAAGGCGCCGCCCGGGCCGGGAGATAAAACCAAAGGCCCGTCTCCCGCGAGGGAGACGAGCCTTCCGGCCCATCGGCTTCAAGATTCTAGGCGGATTCCGGCTCGGGCAGGGAGCTTGACGGCGCTCCGCCGGAGCAGGCGCCGAGCGAAGCCACCCAGCCTTTTTTGTTCCAGAGCGCACAACCGCCCTTGGTCTCCGTGAGCGCCGCGTGGCGCTCGCGGATCGCCTTGAGGAGCGGCGAATCCAAGGCCTCCCGCAGGGAGAGCTCGGCCGCGCTCGTGTCCGAGAAGGGCGCGAAGGGGCAGGCTTCCAAGGCTCCATCGTCGGCAAGATGCATGAAGCCGCGGCCCGCCGCGAGGCAACCACCGAAGGCTTCCTCGTCGCCCGGGAGGGAGACGGTCATGAAGGAATAGCCGTCGAAACGCCCCGGCCGCGACAGCTCGGCCTTTTGGGCCGGCGTGAGGACGAGGCCTTCGCTGCCCGGAGCGACGGGCACGTACTCGATGAGGAAAAGGACGGCCGCCCCGAGCGCCTCGAGGCCGCGCAGGAAAGCATCGGCCAGCACCGCGTCGGCGTTGCGGGAGCTCAAGGTCACGGAGAAACCGAAGAGGGCGCCGCGCGCCTTGAGCTCGGCGACGGAGGCCAAGACACCTTCGTGCACGCCTCGGCCGCGACGTTCGGCGGTAAAGGCCGTATCCCCTTCCACGCTGAAGACCGGGAGCAGGCGGCCCCAGGAGAAGAGATCGAGATAGGCTTCATCGACCAGGGTGCCGTTGGTGAACACGGGAACGACGAGGCCTGGGAGTTCGGCGATGCCCTGAAGGAGGCTTCTGCGAGTAAGCGGCTCGCCGCCCGCGATCATCAGCGTGCCGACGCCGAGATCGATCGCCTCGCGGAACAACTCCAGGAACCGGCGGTCGGAGAGTTCGGCCGAGGCGCCGGGGCGGACGGCCTTGGAGTAACAGCCGACACAGGCGAGATTGCAGTTCCGGGTAATGGAGGCGATGAGTATGGCCGGCACGGCACGGCCTTCCCCCGCCGCGGCCGCCCTTTTTCGGGCCTGCCGCCGTTGGAAGGCCGCCATGCCCAGGAGACGGGCGGCTTTCCAGGCGCCTACGGCCGGTCTTCCGGAGGCGAAGGCGCCCTTGAGCGCGATCCGCGTGGCCCGGCCGAAGAACCGTCGGTTTCATTCGTCGAAAAGCGAGGTCCCTGTCATGGTGTACTCCTTGCGGTTCGCTCCCCCGTCCCGTTCGCGCGCGAATCGGGAGGCGCCGCCTCAATGATCAGGAAGCCCTACCCGGCGCTCCGGCGAAGGGTTCCAAGATGCCGTCAACAACGAAATCGATGACGCGATCCCTATCGGCCTTGACCGAGAGGTCGGCGCCGGTCCAATCCGAAAACCAGGCGCGGCGGAGATAAAGCAGTTGAAGGGGCGCCACGATAAAAAAGCATGCCCAGCGGAGTTCCCGCTCGTCGGTGCCGGGCGGCAGGAAGGAACGAAGGACCTGAGCGAGAAACTTGGTGGTTTCAAGGTCACCTTCGAGCATCTCGTGACGGAGGATGAAGTCGCTGCCCCCGGAGGCGAGTTCGGTCGCCTCCGCGAAATCGTGGAGGATCGACTTCAGCTCTTCCTTGCCGGCGCGAAACGCCGCCAC
>JAEUJG010000602.1 GCA_016794765.1 Spirochaetaceae bacterium
CCGGCGCGAGCCGCGGCCGCCGCGCCTTGGCCCGCCTCCTGCCCCTGCCTCCGGTGGAAGCGGCGCGGCGCTGCCGCGCCGCCTGCCTCTGCCTGGCGGCGGCCGCGGGCTCGCTCCACGCCGCGGCCGCCGCCCGCCAGCTTCCCGGCGCGGCAGGTTCGGCCTTTCGCTCGGCCGCGATCGCCGCCTTCCTCCTCCTGGCGGGTGCCGGCGCCGGGAACTTCCTGTCGCGCCTAGGGCGCCTGTCCGCTCCCGCCTGGAAGGTGTCCGCGGTCCGCCGCGAGACGCCCCTCGCCGCGACGATCCGCGTGGTTCCAGCCCGCGATCTGGGCAGGCGCGCGGGCCCCGGCGCGGACCGGCGTGGTGGCCGAGGCGGCGGGCGCGACGCCGCCTTCCTGCCCGGACAATACGCCTTCCTCCGTTTTACGGCTTCCTCCCTCCCCGCGGAGGAACATCCCTTCTTTTATTCCTCGAGCCCGAGCGAACCGGGCGGAGCCTCCTTCACGATCGGCGCGGCGGGCGACTGGACGAACCTGGCCGACCGCGTCGAGCCCGACGAGCCAGTCGTGGTCGACGGCCCCTACGGCTCCTCTTCCTACCTGTCGCGCCCCGATCCGCGCCGCCACGTCTTCATCGCCGGCGGCATGGGAGCGACACCCTTCCTTTCCACGCTCAACTGGATGGCCGACCGCGACTGCGACCGCGACGTCCTTTTCCTCTGGTCGGTGGAGAACCGGAGCGAGCTTTTCGCCGCCGGCGACCTCGCCTCCTTCGCCAAGACCTTTCCGCGGCTCCGGGTGGTCGTCGTGGCCGAGCGCGATCCGCTCTGGGACGGCGAACGGGGCCGCGTCGACCGGGCCCTCCTGGAGCGCCTCGTGCCCGCCTTCCTGGGGCGCGTCCCGGGGAGCCGGCAAGCCGACTCCGGATTCGACTGGAACTCCGCCGCCTACGCCCTCTGTGATCCCCGCGAGGGCGGGGCCCGCGGCGCCGAGACGGCGGCCGCCCTCCGCGCCCTCGGCGTCCGTCGCGGCGGCATAGCCATGGAGAGCTTCGAGCTCTAGAAGAGAGGTATTCCCATGTCCAAGGCCCAGGGCGCCCAGCCCAAGACCAACGCCCTCCGGATCCTGGAGGGTTTCGGCATCGCGCATCGCGTTATAGCCTACGAGGTGGACGAGTCGGACTTGTCGGCGGAGTCGGTCGCGGCCAAGGTGGGGTTGCCCTCGGAGCGGGTCTTCAAGACCTTGGCGCTCCGGGGCGAGAAGGGCGGGGTCTTCCTGGCCTGCGTGCCGGGGGACAGCGAGCTGGACCTCAAGAAGGCCGCCCGCGCCGCGGGGGAAAAGAGCGTGGAGATGCTGCCCCTCAAGGACCTGCAGCCCGTGACGGGTTACCTCCGCGGCGGCTGCTCGCCCCTCGGAGCCAAGCGCAAGTTCCCCGTCTACGTGGACGAGACCGCCCAGCTCTTCGGGGAGATCTCCGTGAGCGCGGGGCTCCGCGGCCTCCAGGTCCTCCTCGCGCCGGACGACCTCGTCCGGGCCGCGACGGAGCAGCCCGGGGGCTCCTCCGTCGCGCGTTATGCGGACTTGATCTAGCCCTCCAGCTCCCAGGCCGCTTCCCTGAGGAGCTCCGAGACCGTCGGGTGGGGGAAAATCATTCCTTTCAGCTCTTCGGCCTTCGCGCCGCGCGCGACGAGGGGCTGGAGGCCCCAGACCATCTCGCCCGCGTAGGGCGTCACGAGGGTCGCGCCGAGGAGCCGGCCCGTGCCCTTCTCCGCGAGGAGCTTGACGGCGCCCTGGGCGGCCTGGCCGTTCTCCGCCAGGAAGCGGCCCGAGACGCGGGCGGGCAGGAGGACCTTGGCGCAGTCGAGGCCGGAGGCCTTGGCCTCCTCCTCGGTCATGCCCACGCCCGCGCACTCGGGGTCGCCGTAGACGACCCAGGGGATGGCCTTCCAGGCGATGGAGCGGGGCTTGCCGAGGATGCCGTCGACGGCCGCCTCGCCCATGGCGCTCGCGGAGTGCGCGAGGAGGGCGCGGCCGGTGACGTCGCCGACCGCCCAGACGCCGGGCCGGTTCGTGCGCAGCTCGTCGTCGACGGTCACGCCCTTCGGCGAGAAGGCGACGCCCGCCTCCTCGAGGCCGATGCCGTCGACGTTGGGGCGGCGGCCGGTCGCCACGAGGACGAGGTCGCCCTCCGCGATCTTCGCCTCGCCGTTCCTTTCGTAGTGGACCGTGCCGCCCTCGATGCGGCCGACGCGGGCGCCGGTCTCGATCGTCACGCCGCGCAGGGTGCGGCGGTAGACGCCGACGAGCTCGCGGTCCATGAAGGGCAGGATTTCGGGAAGCATCTCGACGACGGTCACCTTCGTGCCGATCGCCGCGAAGAAGGACGCGAACTCGACGCCGATGACGCCGCCGCCGACGACGACCAGGCGCGCGGGGGGCTCGGTCAGGGAGAGGAGGCCGTCGCTCGTCACGACCTTGGGATTGTCCTTGAGGCCGGGGATGGGCGGAAGGGCGGGGGAGGAGCCCGTCGCGATCATCACGTGGCGCGCCTCGATCTCCCGTCCGTCGTCGAGGACCACGCGCCGCTCCGAGGCGAGGCGGCCGGAGCCCGAATACACCTCGACGCCGTGCTTCTTCATGCTGAAGTCGATGCCGGCGCGGAGCTTTTGGACCACGTCCTCCTTCCAGGCCATCGCGGCGGGGAAGTCGAAGGCGAGGCCCTCGGCCTTGAGGCCGTACTTGGCGCCTTCCTTGGCGTGCTTGTAGAGCTTGGCCCCCGCGAGGAGGCTTTTCGTGGGAATGCAGCCGCGGTTCAGGCAGGTGCCGCCGAGCCGGTCGCGTTCGACGAGGAGTACCTTGAGGCCGGCCGCGCCGGCCCGCTCCGCTGCGACGTAGCCGCCCGGGCCGCCGCCGAGAATCAGTAGGTCGTACATGGCGGATAGGGTAGCCTGTGCCGGCCGACTCGTCAATTCATTTTGAAGCGCCGTTTCGCGGGCTGAAAAGGGTTCGGCGAGAAAAATCGGCCGAGGACTTGATCTCGGATCGCGCGGCGTGGCAACATGGGACATGGAGCCCCGCGACATCTTCGACAATCTCTCCCCCCTGGACCACCGGTATTGGATCGCCAATAGGGAAATCTTCGACGCCCTCTCGGAGCGGCTCTCGGAGAAGGCCCGCGTGCGCTACGCCGCGCGCGCCGAGGGCGCCCTCCTCGAGACCCATCTCGAGTTGCGCGGCCGGAGCGATCCGGAGCTTTCGCGCGCGATCGACGCGGCCGTCCGGGACCTCGATCCCGCCGAGGTCGCCGCCGAGGAAGAAAAGACCCGCCACAACGTCCGCGCCCTCGTCAACGTCCTGCAGCGCCGGCTGCCGGCCGGGCTCGCGCCCCTCGTACACCTGGGCGCGACGAGCGTGGACATCCTCGACACGGCCCGCGCGATGTCGATCCGCGACGCGGTCCTGGAGGTCCTCCTTCCCCTCCTCGCGGAGGTCGAGCTCGAGCTCTGCCGCCTCGCGGTGGACGAGGCGGAGACGGCCCAGGTGGGCCGCACCCACGGCCAGCACGCGGTGCCCCTCACCTTCGGCTTCGCGATGGCGGAGTACGCGAGCCGCCTCGGCAAGTGCGTCCTCCGCGCGGACGAGCTCGCGCGGGGCCTCGTCGGCAAGCTCGCCGGCGCCGTGGGTTCGTACAACGCGCTTTCCATGAGCTACCGGGATCCCGAGGAGGTCGAGCGCCGCTACCTCTCCCGCCTCGGCCTCTCGCCCTCCGAGCACTCGACCCAGCTCGCCGAACCCGAGCCGATGCTCCGCCTCCTCCTCGAGCTCAACTGCGCCTTCGGCGTCGTGGCGAACCTCGCGGACGACCTCCGGAACCTCCAGCGCACGGAGATCGGCGAGGTCCGCGAGTCCTTCGGCGAGGGGCAGGTCGGCTCCTCCACGATGCCGCAGAAGCGGAATCCCTGGAACTCCGAGCACGTGAAGAGCCTCTGGAAGGCCTTCTTCCCGCGGGTCCAGACCTTCTTCATGGACCAGGTCTCCGAGCACCAGCGCGACCTCACGAACTCCGCGAGCGAGCGCTTCGTGCCCGAGTACCTGGCCGGCCTCGCCGCGGCCGCCAACCGCATGCTGTCCGTTCTCCGCGGCCTCCGCGTGGACCGGGAGCGCATGGCGGCCAACCTCGCGATGACGGGCGGCTCCGTCCTCGCGGAACCCGCCTACATCCTCCTCGCGGAGTCCGGGCTGGCCGACGCGCACGAGCGGCTGCGCCGCATAACGCTCGACGCGGAGTCCGGCGGGCTCGCCTTCCACGAGGCCCTGGCCCGCGACCCCGGGACCTCCGCCCTCCTCACGGAGCGCCTGGCCGCCCTCGGCCTGCC
>JAEUJG010000626.1 GCA_016794765.1 Spirochaetaceae bacterium
AAATTATAAACATAGACATAATATGGAATTATTTGACAATGTCAAAATATGCGTCCTATGTCACGGGATGGCGAAATATGCAATCGCTTTACTTGACTAATATACGGAACAAGCATATATTTTCCCTATCAGGTACGGACGCTGTGTCGACGCCGAAACGATGCAGCGGCTCTTCATGATGGCGGCGCAAGCCGTCGTCGGGCCTTCCGGGGTCTCACGCCTCCTTCTCCGGAAGGCCCATTTATTTTCTTTTCCCCCCTCGATATACTTCCTTACATGACGATACGTGATTTCGACCGTTGGTGCCGATCCTTTCTCGAGATCGACGCCCTTGCCGGGATCGACGATTCCCTGAACGGAATCCAGGTCGACCGCGGTCCGACGCCGCTGCGCCGCGTGGCCTTTGCCGTCGACGCCTGCGCCGAGACCATCCGCCGCGCCGTCGAGGCCAAGGCCGACGCGCTTTTCGTCCACCACGGCCTCTTTTGGGGCAAGCCCCTGGCCGTGCAGGGCGCCCTGCGCGAGCGGCTCAAGCTCCTCCTGGACGCCGACCTGGCCCTCTACGCCTGCCACCTCCCCCTCGACAAGCATCCCGAAGTCGGCAACCACGCCTGCCTGGCCCGCCTTATGGGCCTCGAGAAGCTCGAACCCTTCGGCCAGTACCACGGCGTGAAGCTCGGCTTCAAGGGCAGGTTTCCCGAACCCGTCAGCCTCGACGAGGCGATCCGGCGCATCCTGCCCGACGGCTCCAGGCCGCGTTGCCTCATCCCCTCGGGCCCCGACCGCGTCTCGACGGCGGCGGTCGTTTCCGGCGGCGCCCCCTTCGAGCACCTCCAAGCCGTCGCCGAGGGGCTCGACCTCTACGTCACCGGGGAGCCCTCGCACTCGATCTACCACGGCGCCCTCGAAAGCCGCGTAACCTTCCTGGCGGCCGGGCATTATGCCACGGAGACCCACGGCGTCCGCGCCGTGGCGGAGCGCCTGGCCCAGGAGACCGGCCTCGAAACCCGTTTCATCGACCTTCCCACGGGCCTCTAGCGCCCTCGATATCGCCTTTAAAGGAACCGCAGCGTGAACGAATCCAAGGTCCCCCTCCTTCCCTTCCTCCTCAGCGCCCTGATCGTCCTCCTCGACCAGGTCACGAAGGCCCTCGTCGTCGCCTTCATCGAGCCGGGCACCATCGCCTGGAACTGCCTCGGCGACTTCTTCTGGCTCATCCACGCGCGGAACCCGGGCATCGCCTTCAGCCTCGGCGGCGGCCTCGCGCCCAGCCTCCGCACCGTCCTCTTCATAGCCCTGCCCCTCCTCCTCGTCGCCGGCATCGTCGTCTACTATTTCACGTCGAAGGAGCTCGACAGGTTCCAGCGCTGGGTCCTCTGCGGCATCGCCGGCGGCGGCCTCGGCAACCTCATCGACCGCATCTTCCGGCCCGAGGGCGTCGTGGACTTCCTCTCCGTGAAGTTCTACGGCCTTTTCGGCCTCGAGCGCTGGCCGACCTTCAACGTCGCCGACTCGAGCGTCGTGATTTCCGCCATCCTCCTGGCGATCTCCGTCATCCTCGCCGAACGCGCCGCGGGGAAGGCGAAATGACCCGCCGCGCCCGCACCCTCCTCTTTCTGGCCGGAGCGACGGTCGCCAACATCCTCCTCACGATCGGGCTCTTCGCCGGCATCCTGGCCCTCTACAGCCTTACCTTGGGTCAGTTCCTCAAGCTCCAAAGCGCGGCCCTGCCGATCCTGCTCTCCTTCTGCGGGGCGGTCATCCTTTCGACCCTGATCTACAAGAAGGCCTTGGAGAAGTTCCGGAAGAAGATCGACTTCGACGCGAAGTTCGGCTTCAAGGACTGATAGGGATTCATTTCTCCAGTCGAAACGCCGTTCCAAAAGCGCCCCCTTTGGGGCGCTTTTTCTTTGACGATTCGGCGGGATGCCTCCATAATGAAACAACGCACCCTTCCTAAGGAGTCTCTCATGGCTGAACTCGCCGCGAGCTTCGCGAAGCTCGGTATCCGCGTCCCCGAGGTCCAGCTCCCCGCCGCGGGGACCGACTACGCGAAATGGGCCGTCGTGGCCTGCGACCAATATTCCTCCGAGCGTGAATACTGGGAAAAGGCGAAGGCCCTCGTCGGCGCCGCCCCCTCCACCTTCAACCTCATCTTCCCCGAGTGCTACCTCGAGGACGCGGACAAGGCCGAGCGCGTGAAGCGCATCCAGGCCGCCATGCGCGACTACCTGGCCAAGGGCGTCCTGGCCTCCAAGGGGCCGGGCTTCCTCCTCGTGGAGCGGCACACGCCCTACGAGAAGGAGCCGCGCAAGGGCCTCATGATGGCGGTGGACCTGGAGATGTACACCTACGGCACGGACTCCAAGTCCCTGATCCGCCCCACCGAGGGCACGATCGTCGAGCGCCTGCCCCCCCGCATGGAGATCCGCCGCGGCGCCCCCCTCGAGCTGCCGCACATCATGCTCCTCATCGACGATCCCGAGCGGAGCGTGATCGAGCCCCTCTACGCCGCGCGCGAGCGCCTGCCCAAGCTCTACGACTTCGACCTCATGCTCGGCTCCGGCCGCATCCGGGGCTGGCAGGTCAAGGACGAGGGCGCCTACGAGCGGATCGCCGCCGCCCTCGAGAAGATCGCGGATCCCGCGGCCTTCAAGGCGAAGTACGGCA
>JAEUJG010000005.1 GCA_016794765.1 Spirochaetaceae bacterium
TCGATTCGCGAGCTTCGCCGTCGCTCGAACCCTTCGACTCCTGCACCGCCCAAAAAGAAAAAGTCGTCCTGCCGGACGGCTTTTTTGGATGGGCGGTGCAGGAGTCGAACCTGCGACCCTCAGCGTGTCATACTGATGCTCTAGCCAACTGAGCTAACCGCCCCTTCCCTGATCGCGTCGGTGGCTTGCGCCGCCGGCGGGACACTCGTACCGAGTCGCCTCGGTGCGTGGGCATATGTTTATCAAAAAGGGCGGCCTCTGTCAAGGCCGCCCTCGATAATCCGCGAAAGTTTGCGGTTTTTTGCCCCGCGGTCCGGGCGCGGCCGCGGACAGCCCGCCCTTCGTCCGCCCGCTACGCGCGCTCCCGAATGGCGACGTTGATCTCGATCTTGCCCTGGGCCGTCTCCATCGGGACGATGAGGGCCTCGACGTCGGAGTCGGTGACCTCCATGTTGTCGCCGGTGAAGATCGCGGGCGGGGTGAGGTCGAAGCGGAAGCCCAGGTCGTGGAGCTTGGTCACCGCCTGGGCGGTGATCATGTTGGCGAGTTCGGTGATGGTCGCCTTGACGAGGTCGTCGAGGGCCTTGAGCTCCTCGTTGTTCATCGCGCTCGCGATCTTGAGGGCGGTGGGCTTGTCCATGTCGAAGAGGACGCGGCCCTCGACGTCGCCGGCGAGGCCGACGATGGCCGCGACGCCCGCGACGGGCATCGAGGTGGACTTGAGATAGAGTTCCCCGCGGCGCACGTCGGACTGCAGGACTTCCCGGAGGACGTTGAAGGCCGACTCGACGAAGGGATTGATGTATTCGACTCTCATGACGCTCTCCTCGATCAAGGACCGCGCGGGTCCCGCTATTCCTTGCGGTAGGCCGAAACGGCCCCCGTCGACGACGCGGTCCAGCCTTCGCCGGGACGCTCATTGGCGCCCAGGACGAGGACGCCCGCGGATTTCAGCTTTTCGGCAATGTCGCCCAGGAGGCGCCGCTGGTCGCCGGGCGCCATGAAGGACAGGACGTCGCGGCTCAGGACGAGGTCGAGCGGCGGCAGGGGACTCGCGTTGAGGACGTCGTGGAACTCGAAGAAGACCGAGTCGCGGACGGCCTGCGAGAAGGAAAGCCCGTTCCGGCCCTTCGTCATGTAGCCCTCGAGCCAATCGGGCACGCCGTTTTCGGGGAAGATCATGTTGGGCGCCATGGAGATCGCGAGGAGGTCGGAGTCGTTCGCCCAGATCTTCACGCGGGCCTCGGGATAGCGGCGGCGGAGCGCGCAGGCGAGGGACCAGGTCTCGTAGCCCTTGCCGCAGCCGGGATTCCAGACGTTGATGTTCTTCGTCGCGAGGTCGGGCAGGGCCGCGATGAAGGAATCCGCGTAGTCCTCCTCCCAGAGCCGGCCCGTGCAGGGGGACCAGAAGCCCTCGAGGAAGGCTTCCGCGTCTCCGGCCTCGTGGAGCTGGACGTCGGCGCCCTTGCGTTCGCGCTTCCAGTCGGCGAAGCGCTCGCGGAACCAGGCGTCGCTCAGGCCCGTGGCGTGGAAGTTCTTGAAGGTGGCGAGCGTCTCGCGAACGAAGGAGGCGGCGACGTCCTCGCCGGAGCCGGCGGCCTGGGCGGACGCGCCGTAGGAGGCCTGCGCCGCGACGGGAGCCGCCGCGGCGACCGGGGCCGCGCGGACCTCGGCGACGGCCGGGGCGGGCGCCTCCTCGCGCTCGGGCGCGAAGATGCGGTCCACGTCGAGGATGATGTAAAGCTTGCCGCCGTTTTCGACGATGCCCTGGATGTACTTCACGTTGATGTCGCCGAAGATCGGGTGCGGCGGCTGGATGGTGGAGCTCGAGATGCCGACGACCTTGTCGATCGCGTCGACGATGACGCCGAAGACGTGCTCCTCCACGCGGAGGATGAGGAGGCTTTCCAGGGCGTCGTCGGCCTTCCGCTCCGCGGGCAGGTGGAAGAAGATGCGGAGGTCGATCACGGAGATGATCTCGCCGCGGAGGTTGT
>JAEUJG010000011.1 GCA_016794765.1 Spirochaetaceae bacterium
CGACACCGCCTACATCCTGCGCACGGGCGGGATCATGCTCCTCATCACCGCCGGCAGCCTCGCCTGCGCGGTCGCCTCCAGCTACCTCTCCGCGCGGATCGCCACGGAGGTCGGCGCGAGCCTGCGCCGCGACGTCTTCGCCCGCGTGGAGGGCTTCACCCTCCACGAGTTCGACCGCTTCGGCACGGCGACCCTGATCACGCGGAGCACCAACGACGTGACGCAGGTGCAGAACGTCGCGATGATGGCGCTCAGGATGATGCTGATGGCGCCGATCATGGCGATCGGCGGCGTCGTGATGGCCTTCTCCAAGGACCGGCCCCTCACGCTGACCCTCGCGGTCGCCGTGCCCGTCCTGACCCTCGTCATCGCCTTCCTCGCCTCCCGGGCCATGCCCCTCTTCAAGCGGATGCAGTCGAAGATCGACCGCCTGAACCTGGTCCTGCGCGAAAGCCTCGTCGGGATCCGCGTCATCCGCGCCTTCAACCGCACGCCCCGCGAGGAGGAGCGCTTCGACGAGGCCAACCGCGACATCACGGCCACCTACGTGAAGGTCAACCGGCTCATGGCCTTCCTCATGCCCGCGATGATGATGGTCATGAACGTCACGAGCGTGGCCATCCTCTGGTTCGGCGTGGCGCGCGTCGACTCGGGAGCCATGCAGATGGGATCGCTCATCGCGTTCACCCAGTATGCCATGCAGATCATGTTCTCCATGCTGATGATGTCCCTCATGTTCATCATGGTGCCGCGGGCCCAGGCCGCCGCGGAGCGCATCGCCGAGGTCCTGGCCGTGGAGCCCTCCATCGTCGACCCCGCCGTCCCCGCCGCGCTCCCCGCGGCCGCCCCGGGCGCGGGAACCGCCGCGAAGGGCGAGGTGGAGTTCCGCGATGTCGGCTTCTCCTACCACGGCGCCGCGGAGCCCGCCCTCAGGGGCGTGAGCTTCCGCGCCCTCGCCGGCAAGACGACGGCGGTCGTCGGCTCCACGGGCTCGGGCAAGTCCACCCTGGCCAAGCTCGTGCCCCGCTTCTACGACGTCGGGGAGGGGGCCGTCCTCGTGGACGGCGTCGACGTCCGCGCGATGCGGCAGGAGGAGCTCCGCGCGCGGATCGGCTACGTCCCCCAGCGGGCCGTGCTCTTCTCCGGAACGGTCGCCGACAACATCCGTTTCGGCGCGGAAGGCGCCTCCGACGAGGAGGTCCGGGCCGCGGCCGCGACGGCCCAGGCGGCGGACTTCGTGGAGGCGATGGACGGCGGCTACGGCCACCGCGTCGCGCAGGGCGGCACGGACCTTTCGGGCGGACAGAAGCAGCGTCTCTCCATCGCCCGCGCCCTGGCCCGCAAGCCCGACATCTACGTCTTCGACGACAGCTTTTCCGCCCTGGACTTCAAGACCGACGCGAAACTCCGCGCCGCGCTCAAGCGGGAGACGCGGGGCGCCACGGTCATCCTCGTGGCGCAGCGCATCGGCACCGTGATGGACGCCGACCGGATCATCGTCCTCGAGGAGGGGCGCGTCGTCGGGGACGGCACGCACCGCGAGCTCCTCGCCGCCTGCCCCGTCTACCGCGAGATCGCGGCTTCGCAGCTTTCCGAGGAGGAACTGGCATGAGCGATTCCCGCTCCCGAGATATTCGTTCCAGCGCGCCGTCCGGCGGTCCCGGCGGCCCCGGCGGTCCCGGCGGCAGGGGCGGCTTCGGCCACGGTCCCGCGATGGGCCGTCCGGCGGAGAAGGCCAAGGACTTCAAGACCACGCTCCGCCGCCTCCTCCGCTACCTGGCGCCGCGGAAGGGCCGCCTCCTGGCCGTCCTCGTCCTGGCGATCGCCTCCACCGTCTTCACCATCGCCAGCCCCAAGATCATGGGCGGCGCCATGAACAAGGTTCGGGACTCCTTCGTGGCGCGGATGCTCCTCGAGCAGGCGGAAGGGATCAGGGAAAGGCTCGCCGCGGCCGCCGCCGCGGCCACCGCCGCCGCGCCGGCGCCGG
>JAEUJG010000058.1 GCA_016794765.1 Spirochaetaceae bacterium
GAAAAAGCGGATCGTCGTCATCGACGGCATGGGCGGCGGCGTAGGCGCCCAAATCATCGAGCGGCTCAAGGCTCTCGCCGGCGCCGAGGCGGAGATCCTCGCCCTCGGCGCGAATTCCGGCGCCACGGACCGGATGCTCAAGGCTGGCGCCGACAGGGGCGCTTCCGGGGAGAACGCGATCCGCGTCTCCGCGGCGTCGGGAAGCCTGATCCTGGGCCCGATAGGGATCGTCCTCCCGAACGGCATGCTTGGCGAGATCACGCCCGCCATGGCCGAAGCCGTCCTCGCCGCTCCCTGCGTGAGGATCCTCGTGCCCGTCCAGCAGGAGCACTTCATCCTCGTCGGCCTCGAGCCGAAGCCCCTGGGAAAGCTCATCGACGAGGCCGCCGCCCTAGCCGCAGAGCGGCTCGCCGTGCTATAGTGACAGCGTCGTCGAAATAGGCGACGCGCCGGCGCGAAGCGGGCGGACGCGGCCCGAAGGCCGCCGTATCGGCCAGACTCGAGCCGGAATGCCCGGGACGTCGTCCCCGAGCCCTCCGGCGCGCGACAAGGGACGCGCGAAGCGTCCCGGGCGGGGCAAGAGCCCGCGCCGAATCGAACACCCAGGACCAGCCATGAAGCGCGCCGTCATCCTCCTCGCCGCGGCCCTCGCCGCCTTCCCCCTCTTCGCCGAACCCGCCCCCCGCGTCGTCGCCTCCACCTCCTGGACCGCCGCCTTCGCGCGCGCGGCCGGCGCGACCGACATCGTCACCATCGCCCCCCTCGAGCTCAAGCACCCGCCCGAGTACGAACTCAAGCCCTCCGACCTCCAGGCCGTGAACGGCGCCCGCTTCCTCGTCCATTCCGGCTACGAGCGCTTCGCGAAGCGCCTCGCGGAGACAGCGGGCTCCGCCGGCCTCGTCGTCGCGACGGTCTACACCGACAACATCCCCTCGACCTTCAAGGAGGAGGCGCGGAAGCTCGCCCTCCTCTTCGGGACGACGCCGGCCTACGAGGCCTGGGCGGCCTCCTTCGACGCCTCCACCGAGGCCATGCACGCCCGGGTCGCGGCCGCCTATCCGGACAAGCGCGTCGTCGCCCACAAGTTCCTCAAGACCTACGCCGAGTGGCTCGGCTTCGAGGTGGTCGGGACCTTCGGCCCCGGCGAGCCCTCCCCCGCCCTCCTCCTCGAGCTCGCGGGAAAGAAGCCCGCCCTCGTGATCGACAACTACCACAACGCCTCCGGAGCCTCCGTCGCCGCCGCGACCAAAGCGCCGGTCGTCACCCTCATCAACTTCCCGGGCAAGGACGGCACGCGGAGCATCGAGGAGGTCTTCGCGCACAACGAGCGCGCCTTCCTCGAGGCCGCCCGGGCGGCGGCGGAGCGGAAGTGACCCACCTGCTCGAGGCCCGCGGACTCGCCCTGGCCTACGGGCCGAGGCTCGTCCTCGAGGGCGCGAGCATCGCCCTCCCGGGCGGCGGCGGCCGGGTCGTGGGCCTCCGCGGGCCGAACGGCGCGGGGAAGTCCACCTTCCTCAAGGCCTGCCTCGGGCTCCACGCGCCGAGCCGCGGCGAGCTC
>JAEUJG010000065.1 GCA_016794765.1 Spirochaetaceae bacterium
CGCGGCATGAGGAGGTCGAGGATCATCACGGAAATCTCGCGCGACTCGGCGATCGACTCGACCCGCTCGGGATCCTGGCAGGTGACGACGTCGGGGAAGCCCTCGTAGCGGAGGAGCCGTTCCATGCGCTTCAGCACGTCCTCGTCGTCGTCTACGACAAGGATCGGGGGACGTCTTTCTTCGTTCATCGGAGCTCCTTGCCTTGATCCCCGCCGGGCCGGGCCGGCGGCGCGCCGTCCGCGGGAGCCGCGGGAAACACGACGCTCACCACCGTGCCGCCGCCCTCGGCGGGCCGCAGGTCGATGTCGCCGCCCCATTCCCGCACGATGCCGAGGGAAACGGGCAGGCCGAGGCCCGAGCCTCCCGAATCGCGCTTCGTCGTGAAGAAGGGCTCGAAGACGCGATGGGCGACCTCGGGATCGATGCCCCGGCCCTCGTCGCGGCACTCGAAGACCACGCGGGGCCTCGCCACGGACGGCGCGACCGGCGCCGCGCGGCGCGCGTCCCCGCCGGCGGGATCGTCGGGGGAATCGCCGGCGGGATCGCCGGCCGCCTCGTGGAAGATGCGGACGCGCACGCTCGCCTCGGGATCGGGGAGGGACTGCAGGGCGTTTTCCACGATATTGACCGCCACCTGGGTGAGCTTCCGGTAGTCGGCCAGCACGAGGGGCAAGCCGGGCCGGCAGTCGAGGGAGAAGCGTTTCGTCGAGCGCTCCACGAGGGGGCCGAGGAGCCGCCTCGCGTAGGCCGCGACCTCGCCGAGATCGACGCCCTCCGGTCCTCCCCCGCCGGGTTCCCGGGAGTAATCCTTGAGGTCCTCGACGATCTTCTTGATCTGCCGCCCGGCGTCGTAGGTGTCGGAGAGGAGCTCGGGGATTTCCTTCAGCAACTCCTCGGAGTCCCAGCCCCGGAGGTTGAAATCGCCGTACTCGGCCCGGTATCGCGCGATGATCGGCGCGATCTCGCGCCAAACCTCGGAGAGAAGGGGGATGTTCCTGAGGACGGCGTTGTTCGGCGTGTTGATCTCGTGGGCGAGTCCCGCCGCCAGGACGCCGAGCGTTTTCAGCTTGTCGAGGTCGGCCACGCGGCGCCGCGTTTCGATGCCCTCCTCGATCGCCCGCTTCAGCGCCACGCGCGTATCGACGCGCGCGTAGAGGAGTTCCGGCGGGGAGAGGCGGGGCAGGTAGTCGTCGGCGCCGGCGCCGAGGGCCGCGGCCGCCGCCTCCGGCCGTTCGCGGTCCGTCATGACGAGAATCGGAAGTTCCCCGAGCGGCCTCGCCCGCCGCATCCGCGCGCAGGCCTCGAGGCCGCGCATCGCGGGATCGGAGGCGTCGAGGAGGACGAGGTCGAAGACGCGGCCGGACTCGACGAGGAGCGCGGCCTCCTCCGCGGAGACGAGGGGCTTGAGCGCGTAGCCGCGGGCCTCGAGATAGGCCTTGACCGTGACGAGGTAGACGGGATCCTCGCTGACGGCCAGGACCGACCCTCGGACGCCGGAACCGGGGGACGACTCGGAGAGATCCGCGAGGGCCTGCCGCGCGTCGGCCTTGGGGCCGCGGTCGAAACGGCCGAAGCCCAGGCCCGGCTCCCGCTCGCGGCGGCGCTCGGAGGACGGCAGCTTGCCCACGAAGGGGGCGCGGCGCGCGACGCGCAGGATGAAGCGGCCGCCCGGGCCCGCGTGCTCGTAGGAAAGGCCGCCCCCGAGAAGCTCCGCCAGGCGCCGCGCCACGAGGAACTCGAGCCCGGGCCCGATGGCCTCGGGGCCGTCCGCGTCCGGGCTTCGGACGCGCTCGAGCGCCTCGGGGGGAAGGGGCGGCGCGGAGTCGGTGACCGTGAAGAGCGCGTCGCCGCCGGCGAGGGAAACCTCGAGCGAGACGCGCCCCGCGGAGCTCCGCTTGATCGCGGTCGAATACAGCGTGTAGAGGATCTGCTGCAGGACCTTGATGTCGCTGACGATCTCCCCGGCGGGACACTCGACGCTCGTGGCCAGGTCCTTGCCCGAGCCGAGGTAGGCCGCCGCGCTCGCGACGCCGGCGACGGCCTCCTCCAGGGGGAAGCGCTCGGCCACGAGGGCCAGGTCGCCGTTCCGGAGGCGCGCGTAGGCGTCGATGCCCTGGACCTGGTTGAGGAGGCGAAGGGCCTCGGCCTTGACCAAGGCCAGGAGCCGCGAGGCCTCCGGCGAATCCAGCCCGGCGAGCAGGGACTCGAGCCTCGCCCCGAGCCCGATGATCCCGTAGAGGGGAGCGCCGAATTCCAGGCCCGTTCCCACGAGGAAATCCTCCTTGACGCGGTTCGCGCGTTCCAGGCTCTCGATTTCCCGGCGCTGGGATTCTTCCTTCTCCTCCTTGATGCGGTTGAGCGAATCGGAGATGCCGAAGGCGAGGACCAGGACCTGGAGGAGGGCGCCCGCCTGGGCGGATTTGGACCAGAGGAGGGCCGCGTAGGGATCCAGGAAGAGCCGCGGCGTGAGGAGGTTGGCGGCCGAGCCGGCCAGGGCGAGGGCCCAGGCCGCCGCGAGATACCAGGCCCGGCGCTGGCCGCCGCGGCCGGCGACCAAGGCCGCGGCGACGACGATCACCTCGGAAAGGACAAGGAGGTGGGTGGCGCCGAGGCGCGCGTAGCCGGGCCCGAAGAGGGACACGACGACGAGGAGGACCGGGGATGCTCCCGCGACGGTCGCCATGCAGAGGTCGATGCGGGGAAAGCGTTCCTTGGCCCCGAGGAAGGAGCGGGAGAAGAGGAGTCCGCCGCTGATCATCAGCGAGGCGAAGATCGGCATGGCCGCCCGCTCCACGAAAAGCCGGCCGGGCCAGACCAGGGCGGCGCCGGCGCCGTCGGAGGCGACGACGTACCAGAAGAGGCCGAAGAGGAAGACGAGATAGTAGACGAAGCTTCGGTCGCGGATGGAGACCACGACGAAGAGGGTGTAGGAAAACAGGGCCAGGACGACGCCGAGAAGGAGGCTGGCGAAGCCGGTGGCGTAGGAGTCGTAGCGGAGGAATTCGAAGGCGTCCCAGACGGCGGCCCGCGCCTTCCCGCCGCCGACGGAGGAAAAGCGGATGTAGATGGTCTTGAGGTCCCCCGGCGCCATCGTCAGGCGGAAGAGGTAATCCGACAGGGCCCGGTTCTTCCGGGCGGAAGGCTCGTTGAAGCCGGCGAAGCGTGTTTCGGCGCGGCCGTCCGGATCGACGAGGTAGACGCTGATGTTCTCCACCGAGCCGGGGCCCGCCGACAGGATCCAGCTTCGGGCCGACGCGGCGCTCCTCACGGTGAAGGCGAGCCACAGCGCTTCGGAGGAGGCGGGCATCGCAAGGCTGGAGCTGTCGACGAGCGGGGAGAACTGGGCGGGGTCGGGACTGAAGTCGAGCGTCATGGACGGCGTGGCGCCGCGCCGCTCGACGTAATAGAAGGCGTGGCCGTAGACGTCGGCGCTGCCCTGGTCCTCGCGGAGTTCCACGGGAACCGCGCCGGTCCAGGCCGAGCGGGCCTCGGCGGCATCGGGAGCCTCGGCCGCGGCGACCAAGGCGAACAGGGCGAGGGCCGCGGCGGCGACCGCCAGGGCGGCGCGCCCGACCAGGCGTTTCGCGGGACTCATGCCGCCCCCGGAGCCCGCGGCGAGCCGGCCGCCGTCCCGGCGCGCGCCCAGGAGGGGAGGACGGCGCCCTTCCTCAACGCCGCCCCCAGGGCCGCCAGGAACTCCGCCCCGCCGCCGGAACGGCCGGCCGCCAGGGCCTCGGGATCGAGCTCGACCTCGAAGGCGCGGCGGCCCACGTGCTCGGGGACATGGGCGTCGGAGCCGGAGACGACCGCGAAGCCGCCCCGCAGGGAGGGATCGGGATCGCGCATCGCCTCCACCGCCGCGTAGGGGCCGGGGGGAAGGAAGCCGAGCTGGCTCGAGACCGAGAACATCGGGCGGTCGACGTGGGCGGGCACGACGAGGGCGCCCGAGCCGCTCGCCGCCAGGCAGAGCTCGTCGAAGCCGAGCTCGAGGGCCGCGCCGAGATAGTAGTCCGGCAGGTCCAGGACGCCCTCGTCCGCGTCGACGACCACCTCGTCCCCGAGCTTCTCCGGATCGTAGGGCAGGCGGGGGAGGGACCCGAGAAGCCGCTCGCCGAAGGCCAGGGCCGCGGCCGCGGAGCCGAAGAGGCAGAGGACGTGCACCTCCTCGAGGGAACAGGCCTCGAGGCCGAAAACCGGCACGATCCCCTCGCGGCGGCAGGCCTCGGCGAAGGCGGGGCAATTGAGGGCGCCGTTGTGGTCCGTGAGGCCCAGGACTTCGATGCCCCGCTCGCGGGCCCGGCGGGCCAGGAGCGACGGCGACATCTCGAGCGAGGCGCAGGGCGAGAGGCAGGAATGGTTGTGGAGATCGGCCAGGACGCCCCGGGTCCGCATGTCGCTCGGGATCCGCGTCAGGCGCGGGGCGCGGCGCCCTCGGTTCCGGCGCCGAGGGCCGGCCAGAGCAAGCCCGACACCTCGAACTGGCTCTTGTCGGTGTGGAAGACCGCGACGCCCTCGGCGCGCGCGGCCTCGATCATGTCGTCGGGGACGGGCCGGCCGTTGCAGATCACTATGGCCGCGATGCCGATGAGGCTGGCGACGGCGACGGTGTTCTTGTGGGCCTGGATCGTGACGAGGACGCCCTCGGACTTCGCGTTGGCCATGACGTCGGAGAGGAGATCCGAGGTGTAGCCCCCGCCGAGCCCGCGGTCGGCGTAGTCCGACTGGAGGCTCCGGAAGCCCTGCTCCGTCCCGAGTTCGCTGATCTTCATTCCGTTGCTCCTTTGTACCGTATGACCGTGCGCACCCTCGTCCCGCGGCCGGGGCCCGAATCGAGGGAAAATTCGTCCGAGACGCGCTTCGCGTTGGGCAGGCCCATGCCGGCCCCGAAGCCGAGGGACCTGATCCATTCGTTCGCCGTGGAGAAGCCCTCCCGCATCGCCGCCTCGAGGTCGGGGATGCCGGGGCCGCGGTCCTCGGCGAGGATCTCCACGCTGTCGGCGCCGACCGCAGCCGACAGGGTCCCGCCCTCCGAATGGATGACGATGTTGAGCTCGAGTTCGTAGCTCGCGACGGCCGCCCGGCGCACGACGGCGGGATCGACGCCCCTCGCCTTGAGCGCCTTCTTGATCTCGGCGCTCGCCTTGCCCGCGTTCTCGAAATCGAAGCGGACGATGGGAAAGGCCAGCTGGGAGACGCCGGCTTCGGGGGGATTCTCCGCGGACAGGCGCTCGGCCAGCTTCGACTCGAGCTTTTGGACCTCCTCGTTCATCGCGACGAGGAGGGCGCGGATGATGTCGGAAGCCGTAACGACCCCGACGAGCCGACCGTCCCGGTCGAGCACGGGAAAGCGGCCGAAGCGGTAGCGGTTGAAGTAGCTCGTAGCGAAGGATAGCGGCATGTCGTCCTCGAGCACGATGACCGTCCGCGTCATCGTCTCGCTCGCGGGCTCGTCGATCCGGCCCTTGTCCAAGGCCTCGATCACGTCCTGGATCGACACGAGGCCGACGAGGCGCTCGTCCGCGTCCAGGATGGGGACGCCCGTGATCCGGTTGTCCCGCATCCGGTACTGGATCGCCCGCATGCTCTCGCCCGGGGAGGCCCAGATCGGCGGGGAATGCATGGCGTCGCGCACCTTGAGGCGGTAGATGAGCTCCAGGACCACCTGCGGACTGGCGTCCGGACTGATCGGGACGGAGGGCATGGGACCAGTATGCCGTGAAAGCCGCTTCCGGGCAAGCGAGAAGCCCGGACTCGCCGATACTTAAGGCATGAGCAAGCAATATCGTCCGCGCGCGGCCCTCCTCGGCCTCGCCCTTTTCCTCGCCCTGCCCTCCGGACTCTTCGGCCAGTCCCCGGCCGCGGGCGCCCCCGCCGCGGGCGGTCCGGCCGCCGCGGCGACCACGGCCTCGCCCGCCGCCCCGGAACGCTTCGCCTTCTCCTACGCGAAAGGCGACAAGTACCGCGTCCTCTCGGAAGTCGAGGAGGAAGTCTACCTCGACCGCCGGCTGTCCCATCGCGCCGAGATCCTGAACCGCATCGCCTTCGAGGTGGCCGACGCGGCCGCCGACGGTTCCTGGGGCCGGCTCGAAGGGAGCTTTGTCACCTCGGAGCGGCAAAGCGGCTCCTCAGCCTTCGTGATCTCCGAGAGCTACGATTCGGTCTTCCGCCGGGACGCCTTGGGCCGCTACGAGATCGGGCCCGAATACTACATGCCCGTCGTCCGCAACGTGCCCGTCTTTCCCGCGCGGGCCCTCTCCCCCGGGGACACCTGGACGGCCCCCGGCGAGGAGCGTCACGACCTCCGCCGCGGCTTCGGCATCCCCGATCCCTACGCCATTCCTTTCGAGGCGCGCTACAGGTACGAGGGGCCGGTCCTGCGCGAGGGCAAGACCCTGCGCCTCGTCACCTGCTCCTACACGATCTTCCACCAGCCCGCGGCGCCGCGCTCCTACGCGACGATCTATCCCGTCCAGATCGCCGGCTACTCCGACCAGAAAATCTACTGGGATCCCGGGATCGGCCAACCGGCGGCCTACGAGGAGCGCTTCAAGCTCGTCTTCGACTGGTCCGACGGCCGGACCATCGAATACCGCGGCACCGCGAAGGCCCGGCTTCTCGAGGCCGAACTCATGGACCGCGCCTCCCTGGCCGCCGAGGTCGCCAAGGCCGTCGCCGGCATGCCCAACGTCAGCGTCGAGGCCACGACGGAGGGCGTCGCCATCCGCATCGAGGACATCCAGTTCCAGCCCGATTCGGCCCGACTCCTCCCCGCGGAGCTCGAGAAGATCGCGCGCATCGCGGAGATCCTGAAGCGCTACCCCGGCCGCGACGTCCTCGTCGCGGGCCACACCGCGCTCGCGGGAAGCGCCGAGGGCCGGAAGACCCTCTCCGCGGAGCGGGCCCGCGCCGTCGCCGAACGCCTCATCGCGGCCGGGGCGCGGAGCCCGGACCGAATCCAGGTGGCGGGCTACGGCGCCGAGCGGCCGGTCGCGGACAACGCGACCGAAACCGGCCGCGCCCGCAACCGCCGCGTGGAGATCGTCATCCTTGAAAACTAGGCGCCGGCGGCGCGGTCGGCGGGAGGAAGCGGCGCGGTCGGCGGGAAGCGGGCGCCTGCCGGCGCGGGCGGCGGACGGATCCGGCCGGTCCCGCCGCCGCTACTCGCCGTCGAAGCTCCCGGCGCCCGCCTCAACCGCGAGATCGGCCAACGCGAGCGACAGGGCCACGACCCCGCCGAAATTTTCGGGCTCGCTCTCGAGGAAGAGGGTCTCGAAGGTGTCGCTCGGCTGGTGGTAGTCACGGGGCTGGGGCAGGGGGCCCGATCCCGCCGCCCGCGACACGACCGTAAAGGCGCGCAGGCGCCGGTTGACGCCCTTCAAGGAACAAAAACCCGTCATGTCGGTGCAGGCGGGGAGGGGCTCTTCCTCGAGCGCGAGGCGGTAGCCGTAGCTCGCCTCGCCGCCGCCCGAGCCCGCGGCTTCCGCCGCGCCCGGTCCGTCGCCCGCCCCGGCCGGGCCGCCCTCGGCGGGCACGAGGCAGCGTTCGATCTCCACCGCGCCGAGGTGCTCCGCCGCCGCGGTTTGGGCCAGGCGCGGTCCGCGGAGGAAGGCGACCGCCTTCCGCGCGAAATCCGGATCGCCGCTCCGTATGGCGCCCGTGAAATTGCGCTCCCCCGCCGCCGCGACGAGCTCGCCGCCGGAAACCGA
>JAEUJG010000105.1 GCA_016794765.1 Spirochaetaceae bacterium
TCGCCGCCTTCGGTCCGCCGGCCGAACTCTTCTACGACCGCTACGACCCCGCCTGGGAGATCGGCCGGCCCTTCGCCGCGGAACTCGCCCTGGCCCTGGAGGCGCGCGGCCTGCCCCTCCTCTCGCGCGGCCACCGCCCCCTCGACGAGGCCGGCCTCGCCGCCGCGCTCGCGGAGGCCGCCGCGTGGAAGACCTCGCGGTCTTCCGGAACCTCTCGGTGGGGCAGTACGTCGACTCGGGCTCGCGCCTCCACCGCTTCGGCGCCGGCACCAAGTCCCTCTGGCTCTTCGCGCTTTCCCTCCTCGCGATCGCCGCGCCGAGCCCCCTCGGCGCCGGGCTGCCCTTCCTCTTCGCCCTCGCGATCGGCAAGGCCGCGGGCGTGCGGCCCGGCTTCCTCCTCAGGGGCCTCAAGCCGGCCCTGCCGGTTTTCGCCTTCGCCGCGGCCCTGCAGTTTCTCTTCGCCTGGCCGGGGGACGCCTCCCTCGTCCTCGTCGCGCTCGGGCCGCTTTCGGCGACGGCGCGGGAGGCCTACGTCGCGCTGATGGTCGTCGTCCGCACCGCCTCGATGATCGTCGCCGTCGGCCTATTCACCGCCCTCACGCCCGAGGGCGACGCCGCCCGCGCGGTGGAGGAGGGGCTGGCGCCGCTCGGCCGCCTCGGCCTTCCGGTTCACCGCCTGGCCCTCGCCGTGGCCACGGCGATCCGCTTCGTGCCCATCGTCGCCGCCGAGCTCGAGTCGGTGGTCAAGGCCCAGGCCTCCCGCGGCGCGCGCTTCGGCGCCTCCTCCGGCGGGCCCCTCGCCAAGGCGCGGGCCTATCTCCCGCTTTTCGTCCCCGTCACCGTCCGCGCCCTCGAGCGCGCGGAGCTCCTCGCCGAGGCGATGGAGGCCCGCTGTTACTCGGGCGAGGGGAGGAGCCGCCGCGAGCGGCCCGAACAGGAAAAAGGAGAGGGGGCCGCGCGCGTCGCGGCGCTCCTCCTCGGGGCGGCCGCCCTCGCGGCGGACGTCCTCATTCTCGCTCCCCGGATTCGACCCTACTAGGGCGGACACCGGGACAGGAGGTTTCCCATGGCTCAAGGTTCTTCGCCAGTCCGCAAAGCCGTCGTGGCCGGCGCCCTCGGCGCCGTCTCGATCGCCCTCTTCCTCACGCCCTTCGGCTACATTCCCTGGATCGCCGGCGCCTCGCTCACCGTGATGCACGTGCCCGCCATCCTCGGCGCCGTCCTCGAGGGCCCCGTCGTCGGCATGATCGTCGGCGCCATCTTCGGCGTCACGAGCCTCGTCAAGGCGGCGACCGCCCCGCAGGGCCCGATCGACGTCTTCTTCACGAATCCCCTCGTCTCCATCCTGCCGCGCGTCGCCGTCGGCCTCGTCGCCTGGCTCGTCTACCGCGCCTTCAGGGGCAAGCTCTCCGGGCTCGCCGCGGCCGTCGCCGGCGCCCTGGGCTCGCTCGCGAACAGCGTCCTCGTCCTCGGCTTCCTCGTTCTTTTCGGCGCCCTGCCCCTCGCCGTGGCCGCCTCCGTCTTCGTGGCGAACGGCCTCGTGGAGGCCGCCGCCGCGGCCATCCTCACCCTCGGCGTCGTCGCCGCCTGGCGCGGCGTCGGCGGCAAGGGCAAGGCCAAGCTCGCCGACGAGGACAAGTAGGATGCTCCTCGCGATCGACGCGCGGCCGCGCAGCGTGGCCGTCGGCATCCGCCCCCTCCCAGGCGGACCCTGGCTCGCCCTGAAGCGTTTCGGCGCCTCGGGCGAGCGCAGCGCCGACGAATACGCCTTCCTCCTCGAGGCCACGGCCGAGGCCGCCTTCCGCGCCGTTTCGGCGGTTGCGGCCGGGGCGGCCGGGTCAGCGGCACCGGGCGCGGTAGCGCCGATCGCGGCGAAAGTCGGCGAGGCCTGGATCTCCTCGGTCTCGCCGGCGCTCACTCCCCGCCTCGCCGCGGCCGTTTCCACGGCCTTCGGCATCGAGGCGCGGATCGTCGGCCCGGGCGCCAAGACGGGCCTCAAGATCCGCACCGACCAGCCCTCGGAGGTCGGCAGCGACCTCGTCTGCGCCGCCCTGGCCGGTCGCGAGCTGGCCGCGCGAGAGGCTCCCGGCGCCCCCGTTCTCGTCGTCGATTTCGGCGCGGCCATCGCGATCTCCGCCGTCAACGCGGCGGGCGAGTTCCTCGGCGCGGCGATCGCGCCGGGCCTCGAGACGGCCGCCTTCTCCCTCCACCGCTCCGCCGCCCTCATCCCCGAGGTGCGACTGGACCTCCCCGCCCGCGCCATCGGCCGCTCCACGCCGGAGTCGATCCGCGCCGGCCTCCTCCTCGGCTACGGCGGCCTCGTCGAGCGCCTCGTCTCCCTCATGGGGGCCGAGCTCGCGGCCGAGGCGCCGGGCGCGCCCCCGCCGCTCGTGCTCGGCACCGGCGAGGCGGAGGGCCGCTCCATCCTGGAGGCGGCGGGCATCGGGCGCTTCGCGCCGGAACTCGCCCTGGAGGGCATCGCCCTCGTCGCCGCGCGGAACCGCGCCTAGGGGAGGTCCGGCGGTCGTGTATGGGTACAACCGCCGCGCCTACCCGCGGTTGGGGGACAGGGCCTTGGCGTAGAGTCGATACTCCCTCCAGGGCTTGAAGCCGAACTTGCCGTAAAAATCCCCGAGGTCGGTCCAATCGATCACCATGAAGCGGCCGCCCCGTCGGGCGAGTTCCGCCATCGAGGCGCGGAGGAGAGCCAGCCCGAGGCCGAGTCCCCGCCGTTCCGCGTCCACGCCGATTGGGCCGAGCCCGCAGGGCGAATCGCCCATCAGACCGCGCCAATAGACGCTCGGGCCGAGGACGGCGCTGCGACGGTCGTACACGCGGGAGAAGCCGACGATGGATCGCGTCGCCGCGTCTTCCAGGAGGAGGAGGTCCTCTCCGCGCATGCCGGCGTCGATCGCCTCGAGGCAATCGGAAAGCCAGCGTCCGGGGAAGTTCCTCCGCAGGAATCCGACCGTGGCCTCGAGGAGGGCAGGCTCCCAGCGACGGATCCGGTAACCGGGGGCGAGGGGGGCCCGGCGCTCGAGCCCGGCGAGATCGAGCGCCCCGAGGTCCGCCGCGAGGTCCTGCTCGAGGCCTTCGGACCGGTAGCCGTGTTTCGCCAGGAAGGCTTCGAGGGCCGCGGAGGCCGGGCTTGCGTCGACGGGCGCGCCGGGAAAAAAGTGGTGGCTGTCGGCGCCGAAACGGACCGTCCGGGCGCCGCGTTCCCTCAGCCAGGTCTCTGCCCTTTCCATGAGGGCGCTTCCGATCCCGCGGCGGCGGGCGGCTTCGTCCACGACGACGAAGGAAATGTTGCCCCGGGCCGGAATCGCGCCATCGGCCCCTGGACGCGCCGCGCGTTTCGCGAGAAGCATGCCGGCCAGGCCGCTCCGCGCCGCGTCCGGCGAATCCTGGCCGCGAACCGCGAGGAAGAGCGTCTCGTCCTTTTCGAGCCTGAGTTGCTGATCGAGCAACCGCTCGTCGAGCGGGAATCGCCCGCCGAGCGCGCGGTTCCA
>JAEUJG010000072.1 GCA_016794765.1 Spirochaetaceae bacterium
CAAGGCCCACGGCCTCGCGGCCGCTTCGGGCGGCACCGGCGCGGGCGGCCCCGGCGCCGCCGGGGTCAATGAAGGCCGCTATCTCCTCGAGGCTGAGGTCGAGGCGGCGCCGGGACGGAACCTGCGCCTTTTTGTCTGTCATTGGAAATCAAAGCTCGGCGGGGCGCGGGAGACGGAAGGGGCGAGGCGCGAAGCGGCCGCCCTGCTCGCCTCGCGGACGGCGGCCCTCCTCGCGGCCGAGCCGGGCGCCGAGTTCCTCGCCTGCGGCGACTTCAACGAGAGCCCCGACGAGTATCTACGTGTCGGCCGGCGCTACGAGACCGCCCTCATGCCCGCGGAAGCCGCGGTTCAGGCGACCGGCGCGGGCGGCGCCGACGCCGCAGGGGCGGCTCAATGCGGCGCCGGGCGGCCGCGCCTCCTCGTCGCGGGACGGCGGGTCGACGCGGGGCTCTCCGGCGCGGGCGTGGCGCTGTACAGCCCCTGGGCGGAGGCATCCGGCTTCAGCTACGTCCACGAGGGGAAGCCGGAGCGGATCGACGGCTTCCTCCTCGCGCCCGGCCTCGTCGACGGCGTGGGGCTCCACTTCGCGGGCTTTCGCCCCCTCGACGAGGCCTTCCTCCTCGACGCGGCGGGGGCGCCGCGGGCCTGGTCGAGCTCGGCCGGGTCCGGCTACTCGGACCACCTGCCGCTGCTCCTCGAGCTCGCCCTCACTTCGAAGTGAGGACGAAGACGCCGTCCCAGCTCGCGGGCGGCGGCGTGGCCTGGTATTCGCGCGCGAGCTTCAGGTAGCGGCCGGCGGGGCCGTCCTCCGGCGACAGGGCCAGGACTTTCTCGAAGCCGGCGGCGGCCTTGGCCCAGTCGCGGTTCTCGAAGAGTCCGAGCGCATCCTCGAAGCGGCCGAGGACCTCGGCGACGCGGTCCTCGAGGAGTCCCTTTTCGTCGACGAGTTCGTAGATGCGGATCGCCTGCTGCTTGCCGACGACGCGGACGCGGTCCAGGCGCCGCACGACGACGGCGTCGCCGGCCGCGGCCCGCGTGTCCTCGGAGACGCAGAGCCAGGTGCCGTACTGCTTGTTGACGCCCTCGAGCCGGGCGGCGAGGTTGACCGAGTCGCCGATCACCGTGTAGTCCATCTTGCGGAGGGTGCCCATGTTGCCGACGACCATATCCCCGGAGTTGATGCCGACGCGCGTCAGGAGATGGGCCGGCGAGATGCCCTCCGCGAGGAAGCGCGCGTTGAGCGCCGCCTCCGCCTTTTTCATCCGGATCGCGGCCTGGCAGGCGCGGAGGGCGTGGTCGGGCAGCTCGAGCGGCGCGCCGAAGAAGGAGATGATCGCGTCGCCCTCGTACTTGTCGATCGTGCCCTTGAGCCCGAGGATGATGTCGCTCATCGTGGAGAGGTATTCGTTGAGGAGGTGGACGAGCTCGGTGGCGCTGAGCTTTTCGGAGACCGTGGAGAAGCCCTTGATGTCGGTGAAGAGGGCGGTCATCACCCGCGCCTCCCCGCCGAGCTTCAGCTTGCCGGGGTTGCCGACGATGTCCTTGATGACCTCCTCCGAGAGGTAGTGCGAGAAGGCGCTGCGGATGAAGCCCTTCTCCTTTTCCACCGCGAGGAACTTGCGGCCCGCGAGGAAGAGGAAGGAGGTGGCCACCGCGGCGAGGGGCGCCACGAGGGGGAAGTAAAGTCCGGTCGCCACGAAAAGGATGGCGGCGGCGCCGGCTATGCCGAGGGCCGCGACGGCGCCGACCGCGATGACGACCGCCGGCTTGGCTCCCTTGAGGAGGTAGACGAGGAGAAGGGTGAGGACGAGCGTCGCGAGGGCCGAGGCCCAGGCCGGCGCCTCGTCGATGAAGCGGCGCTGGAGGATGGTGTTCGCCACCGAGGCGTGCGTGCCCACGTTGGAGTAGCTCGAGTCGAAGGGGTTGACGCCGATATCGGTGCTGCCCGTCGCCGTGTGGCCGATGATACCGAGGCTGCCCTTGACCTTGAGGTCGAGGTCGGCGCGGACGGCCGCCAGGTTCGCGTGGAGCTTGGCGACCTCGGCGAAGTAGGCCGGCGCGTCGGCGCCGATCTTGGCGTACTCGGCCTTCGTCTCCGCCGGCGCGGCGGGGTCGGCGGCGACCGCGGCCGCCGCCCCGGCTATCGCGGCCTCGGGCTTGGCGGCCAGGAAGGCGCCCACCTCGGCCACGAAGAGGTCGCGGAGGGCGCGATAGTCGGCCTTGCGCGAGGCGGGCTCCCGGCCGGCCATGATCTCCGCGCGGAGGGCCTCGGCCTCCGCCCAGATGTCGAGGAGGGGGCGCTCGCCGGAGTAGAGGTCGAGGTAGCCCCAGCCGGCGCGGATCTTTAGGTTGTAGACCAAGGTCGCCATCATCTCGTCGTGCGCGACGAGCTGGTCGAAGGAGAGGTGGCGGAAGCTGTCGAGGAATTTCTTGTGCGGCCAGTCGATGACGAGGTTGCCCCGCGCGTCGAAGGGCACGCGGAGGTCGCCGGTCCAGCCGTCGGGCATCCGGGCGCCGACGAGGACGAGGCCGCCCGGATAGACCTTGACCTTGGGGTCGCCGATCCGCGCGAGGACCGGCGCCAGCACGAGCTGGGGAAAGTAGGCGTCGCCGAAGCGCTGGACGAGCGATATGCGGCGCCGGACGCCGTCGGGATCGACGATGACGTTGGGGAAGCCGAGGCCGGCGGCGGCGCGCGCGATGGGTTCGATGGCCGGCTTGATCTCGGTCTTGGGCGCGAGGGGCCGGGCCGAGGCGTCGATTCCCTTGATGCCGAAGCGCTCGGCGACCAGGGCGCGCAGCTCCGGGCCCACGGAATCGTCGCGCGCATCCTGCATGTTGACCGTGAAGTAGGTCCTGCCGAAGAAGCGCGCGGCGCCGGCCAGGTACTCGTCGTTGTCCCGCGCGATGCGGCCGACGGCGCCGTCGACCCGCCGGCGGGAGGCGTCCACGAGGTCGCCCAGGTCCTTGGCGAATGCCCGGGCCTCGCGGGCGGGCAGGCTGCCCCGCGCGACCGCCTCCACGAGGCCTTGGACGTTGTTGGCAATGCTGGAGAACTCGTTCGACAGGAGCTCGGGGATCTCCTCCGACAGGACTTCCTGGTTGACGCCGCGGGGGCTCTTGTCGACGTACTCGATATCGAAGACCGCCTGGTCGGCGCCGAATTCCCCGAGGAGCATGAGGCCGTCCGCGATGACCGTGCGGGCCACCGGCCAAGTGCCGACGCGGGCGACGGCCCGGTCGTCGATGTCGACGAGGAGGATGTCGCGGGACTCGGCCGGACCGGGGCGCAGGTGGAGGAAGGCGTCGTAGACCCCGTTTTCGAGTCTCCTCGTGGCGCCGAGGAGGACGAGGACCGCGAAAAAGGCGGCGAGCGCGACGGGCACGTAGAGTTCGGGCTTCAGCCTCGTTTTCATGGCGGCTCCTGCTATTCGCTGTTATACTTGCTCTTCGTGCACTATAGTCTTTGATTGTCACGCTTTCCATCGAAAAAGGAGCGATACCGTGAGGTCTCAACGATTCTGCCTCGTCGCGACTCTCATTTTCGCGGCGGTCCTCGGCGCGGCGGCCCAATCGAACGCCCTCGTCGACGAACTCCTGGCGCAGGAGCCCGCGCGCGTCGATTACGCCGCCTACCTGGCGCTCGCGGCCGGCGGCGCCGTCCCCGAGACGGCGAGCCCCGCCGAGGCCCTCGAGGCCGCGAGGGCGAAGGGCTGGCTGCCGGCCGCCCGCGCCGGCGAGGAGCCCCTTCGCCTCGACGAATATTCCGCCCTCGTCATGCGCTCGCTCGGACTGAAGGGCGGCCTGCTCTTCTCGCTGTTCCCCGGCCCGCGCTACGCCTACCGCGAGCTCGCCTATCGCGGCGTCGTCAACGACTCGGGCGGCCCGAAGCGCCGCATTCCCGGCGACGAGGCGCTCCGCATCCTGCGCCTCGCCATGGAACTGAAGGGAGGCACTCGATGAAGCGCCTTGCGGTCCTGCTCCTGCCGCTCTTCCTCGCGCTGGCGACGGCGCCCGCCCAAGAGGCCGGCTTCGACCTCCAAGCGGCGGCGGGATACTCCGCCACCGACGCGGGCGAGTTCTCCGCCTCCGGCAAGCTCAAGGGCTGGTTCCGGCTTCCCCTCTCGAGTTCCGCCCGATTCTCCGGTTCCGGCTACCTTCAGGTCGGCACCATCCCCGCGGGCTCGTCGGCCGGCGTGGACGCCTTCAAGGCCGCCGTCGACGAGCTCGGATTCGAGTTGGCGATCAAGGCGCCGGTCGAGGGCATGCAGGGCTTTTCCTTCGACCTTGGCCGCTTCCCCTTCGAGGATCCGACCGGACAGATCGTCTCGACCCCCGCCGACGGGCTGGGCTTCGGCTTCCACTATCCGAACCTGATTTTCTCCTTCCGCGCGGGCTACACCGGGTTCCTCTTCCGGGAAACCTCGGACGTCGCCATGTCCCTGGCCGACGCCGGCCGCGCCGCCTCGACGGAGGTCCTCGGCCCCGCGCGCTTCCTGGGCTTGGCGAGCCTCGAGCTGCCGCCGCTTTTCGGACAGCGGATCGGCCTTTCCTTCCTGGCGCAGGAGGACCTCAACCCCGAGTCCGCCTTCGTGCAGGCCGGCGCCCAGGTCTACGAGCCCGGCAAGGGCGGCCCCCTCGACACGCAGTATTTCACCCTGCGCGCCCGGGGCCCCATCGCCGCCGGCCTCCGCTACGAGGCCTTTGCCGTCTACGGCACCGGCCGCATCCTCTCCTGGCTCGACGACGCCGCTTCGCCCTCGGGGCATTCGTATCGCTTCGCGCCGATCCAGTCGGGGCTCTTCGGGCTCTCCCTCGCCCTGCCTCTCGAGAGCTTCCTGCCCCAGGCGACCGTCGGCCTCAAGGTCCTGGTCGCCACCGGCGACAAGGAAGCGAGCTCGGCGACCGAGGGCAACACCCAGGCTGTCTTCCACCGCTTTACGCCGGTCACCTCCTCGAGCCTCGGCCTCGTGTATTCGCCCTCGCTCGCGAACCTGGCCTTCGTCGAGGCGAGCCTCGGCGCGCGCCCCGACTTCCTGCCGGGGCGGTTCCAGGCGGCGGCGAAGCTGATGACCTTCCTCCGCACGACGGCCGGGCCGGTCTCCGAGGCCGGCCTCGATCCGGCTTCGACCTCCGCCTACCTCGGCACGGAGCTCGATCTCGTGGCCTCATATGGAATTTACTCGGATCTCGGGCTATTGTTGACGCTGGGGGCCTTCCTTCCCGGCGTCGCTCCCGCGGGCGCTTTTTCCACCGCCTACGCGGGATCCCACCTGCAATTCGCGGCAAGGCTCGCCGTGACCCTCGCCCTCTAAGGAGCGAACCATGCATAAACGTCCAGCGATCGGCTTCGCGCTTCTCATGGCGGGTTCGCTCGCCTTCGCGGCCCCGACCGCCATCCTTTCCGGCCTCAAGGGCAAGGTCGAGGTGAAGCCCGCCTCCGGGGACTGGCGCCCCGCGACCGAGGGGATGAGGCTCGAGCTTTCCGCGACCATCTCCACGGGCTTCGATTCGACCGCCAACCTCCTCATCGAAAAGTCCAAGATCCTCGTGAAACCCCTGACCCGGCTGACCCTCGACAAGCTCGTCGAGCAGCAGCCCGGCTCCCTGTCGACGAGCGTCTATCTCCGCGTCGGCGCCGTCCAGGCCAGCGTCAAGGCGGCCACGCCCGGCACGCCCCAGGACTTCAAGGTGCAAAGCCCCTACTCGACGGCTTCCGTGCGCGGCACCGAATTCGAGTTCGACGGCATCCGCCTCGTCGTCATCGAGGGCAAGGTCCGCTTCATCCCCGGGCCTCCGCGGCGCGAAGGCCAGGAAGGCGGCCAATCCGGCGATCAGGGCGGCCAAGGCGGGCAAGCCGGCGATCAGGGCGACGGCGACCAAGGCGTCGACGTCGACGCGGGCGAGGCGGCCGAACTTGAACAGAATTATTCCATGGACCTGGGCGGCGACGGCGTCAGCCAGGACGGGGAAGGCGAGACCGGCGATGACGGCTTAGGCGATCTCGGCGACGAGGACGGCGGCGGTTCCGAGGGCGCGGGGTTTGGCACGGTGATCATCACAATCAATCCCGAACCGATTCCGCAACTGCCCCAGTGACGCAGGAGGAAGCGAGCATGAAACAGCGTTCCATCGCCCTAGGGGCGGTTTTCACGGTCCTGCTTCTCGCGGCCTGCCAGCTGGCCCCGCCGAGCTATGGCAGGGTGAGCCTGGTCCTGCCGGGGTCTTCCGGCGCGCGCGGATTTACTTCGTCGTCCGAGCTCGACACGATCAGGGTCTATCTCGAGCAATACGGCGAGCCCATCCCGGCCGAGTCCGGCCTCGCCTATACGGAGTACACGATCGGGGCCGGCCGCACGGTGACCCTTCAGCTCCCTCCGGGTGAGGGCTATCGTATATTGATCTCCCTCGGCAGCATCGACCCCGAGGCGACGGCGCTTGGTTTCCAGGTGATTTACTATGGCGCTACCGAGACCTTCGAGGTTTCCGCCGGGGTGGAGAAGCAGCTCACGATCAACGCGCCCTTGAGTCCGCTTAAGGTGATCGCAAAGGGGGCGGGGGCGTCGGTGGTCGCCGTGGAGGGTGAACGATTCCTCTATGACGGCGCGACCTTGGTCGGGACAAGCACCGGAGCGATCGGTCTAGGCGGCCTCAACGGCGCGATCACGGGCCTTTCGGTCGGCAAGTTCAACAGTCCTTCCGAGTCGCTTATGGTAATCACCGACCAGGGCATGTATCTATTGAACGGCAACAACCTGCTGGTGCCCGTGTACGGCTCTTCCGGCGATTTCGGCGCAACCGCCGTCAGGAGCGGAGCCTTCGCATACTCCGAAAGCGCGACGGCCGTGTATTACTACCGAGGCGGGCTTGATTTCGAATATGCCTTGATCGACGGAGAATTCAACAGGACTGACGGCATGGATTTGCTCGATGCCTTGGCCGATCCCGCCACTCCCCAAGAAGTCAAGGATTTGGTTTCCGGCGTCACGAGGGACATCGTCAGTTCCATCGACAACTATGGCACCAACTTCGCCTATGGCGCCACTTTTCTTGGGCTTGTCCGCGTGGATACCGATTTGATGAACAATTTGGCGAGCGCCGACCTGGCCTTGCTCCAGGGCAGGGTGGTTTCCCTTGGCGGAGCCGTGCCAAGTTCCGTGGCCGTCTCCTCCAGCGGCGAAATGCTGCATGTCGGCGTTCGTGAGGGCCTGGAAAGAGGCATTTATGCCGCCGCGATCGGCAACTTGACGACGGGGGAGCTGGGCGGAACCTTGACCCGCATCCCCGGCACCGAGGCGCCGATAGTCATGGTCGAGTCTTTTGTCGACCCCAACCAATCGAGCCGCATTAGCGTGGCCGCGGTCGACGAAGAGGGTAATCTGCTGGTCGTGGATCCTGCGGGTGCCGTCAGCCGCGTGCCCTTCCATGCGGGAGTCCCTAAAGATCCAACGAGATTGGTGTTATACGCCGAGTCCTCAAGGCTCATGCTCGCGGTTTGCGGTTCCGGTTCCGTCGTGGTCTATGACACCGGCATAACCATCATCAACCCGAGTTGAGGTTCGGTCGCGGGAAGGAGGCCGTTTCGTCGCTCGCGACGAAACGGCTTTTTTTGTCGCCTGATTCTTAATATGCGAACCTAACTCCCGTCCTCACCGTCACGCCGTTCAGGCTCAAGGGAGCGAGCTGGAGCAGTGGCGCGTCCAGGCCGAGGCCGAGGGAACCGTGGAGGACGACGGGCCCGAGCCGGAGCTCGAGGCCGCCGGAGGCTATCGCGGAGAGGTCCGAGTCGGTGGCGCTCGGCGCGGCGACGATGGCCTGCGTCTCCGAGCTGCCGCCCGAGATGGTTGCGGTGAGGTTCGTGTCGGAGGAGAAGGTCGAGCTTCGGAGCCACAGTCC